>JAFRJH010000119.1 GCA_017432385.1 Kiritimatiellia bacterium | reverse complement strand
CGGGCCGGGGCGGCGGATCCATTGAGGATCTGTGGGCATTCAACGACGAACGGGTGGCCCGGGCCATTTACGACTCGGAGATCCCGGTGATCTCGGCGGTGGGCCATGAGCCGGACGTGACCATCTCGGACTTCGTGGCGGGCCGGCGCAGGCACCCCGGCATAGAGGCGCGGCTCTGCGACGGCGTCAGGCTTGTCGTGTACGGCCGCGTCGATGTCTACGCGGCGCGGGGCAACTGCCAGTTCGTAGTGCAGGCCGCGAAGATCGCCGGAGAGGGGGAGCTTCTCCAGAAGTACCTGGAGCTCAAGGCGAAGCTCGAGCGCGAGGGGCTCTTCGACTCGTCCCGCAAGCGCCCGCTTCCCGCCGTCCCGCGGCGCATTGGAATCGTGACGAGCGAGTCCGGGGCGGTGATACACGACATCTTCAGGGTCCTCTCCCGCCGGTTTCCCGCGCTCGAGGCGCGGCTCTATCCGGCGACGGTGCAGGGAGCCGGAGCGGCGCAGAGCGTCATTGCCGGCGTTGACCACTTCAACTCATCCGGTGACTGGCGGGCGGACGTCCTGATAATCGCGCGCGGCGGCGGCAGCTTCGAGGATCTCTTCTGCTTCAACGACGAGGCGCTGGTGCGCGCCGTAGCCGGCTCGGCTATCCCGACGATATCCGCGGTAGGGCACGAGAGCGACACGACTCTCTGCGACTTCGCGGCGGACAGGCGCGCCGGCACCCCGTCCATGGCGGCGGAGATCGCCGTGCCGCGGCTCGCCGACCTGAAGGCGGAGCTCTCGCGGATCGCCGGCGTCCTCTTGACGTCGCTTAGGGCCCGATACGAACTGCACTCGCAGCGCGTGGACGGGCTCGCGGACGCGCTCACGCCTGCGCTGAAGATGAAGGTGGAGCGGTACGGGGCGGAGGTCGAGCGGCTTTCCGCGGCCATGCAGCCGGCGCTCGCGCTGAGGGCGCAGCGGTACGGGGCGGAGGTCGAGCGGCTTTCCTCGGCGCTCGTTACGTCGCTCGGCGCGGGTGTCGCTGCCGCGTCGTCTGCGCTGTCCGAACTTGCCGCGAAGCTGAAGCTTCTCTCGCCCTACGGCGTTCTGGAGCGCGGATACTCGCTCACGACCGATGCCGCCGGCGCGGTCGTTCGCTCCGCCTGCGACGTCAAGCCGGGCGACATCCTCGTCACGCGCCTCGCATCCGGCTCCGTCGAGTCCGTTGCGAGGTGACGGACCTGTCGGCGGAAAATCGTCATTCGCGGCGAAAGCGCCGCGCAGGTGGCGAAAGTTTGGTATAATACGGACATGAAACTCGATCCCACCAAGATGAAGGACTGGCAGATCGCCGAGGCTGCCGAGGAGAATCTGAGGTCGGCCGCGGAGCTTGCGGGCGAGCTCGGGCTCAAGGAAGGGGAGTGGACGCCGTACGGTCGCGTTCTCGCGAAAGTCGACGTCACGAAGGTGCTGAAGCGCGTCGGCGCCGGGCGCAAGGGCAGGTACATCGACGTGACGGCGATTACCCCGACCGCGCTTGGCGAAGGCAAGACGACCACGACGCTCGGCCTGGTCGAGGGCCTCGGCAGGCTCGGGAAGAAGGTCATCGGATGCGTGCGCCAGCCGTCCGGCGGCCCGACGTTCAACATCAAGGGCAGCGCGGCCGGCGGGGGCCTCGCGCAGGTCGTCCCGCTCACCTCGCTCTCGCTCGGCCTCACCGGCGACATAGACGCGATCACCAACGCGAACAACCTCGCGATGGTCGCGCTCAACTCGCGGATGCAGCACGAGCGCAACCACGACGACGCGTGGCTCGCCGAGCGCGGGCTGAGGCGCCTCGACATCGACCCGGAGCGCATCCAGTTCCGCTGGGCGATGGACTTCTGCGCCCAGGGCCTCAGGAACATCGAGATCGGCCGCGGCGGCAGGCTCGACGGCTTCAACTGCGCGAGCGGCTTCTACATCACGGTCGCCTCCGAGGTGATGGCGATCCTCGCGATGAGCGCGGACCTCAGGGACCTGCGCGAGAGGCTTTCGAAGATCATCGTCGCCTACTCGAAGGGCGGCGCGCCCGTCACGACGAAGGACCTCGAGGTGGACGGCGCGATGTGCGCGCTCCTCGTGAACGCGATACAGCCGACGCTGATGCAGTCCATCGAGGGGCAGCCCGTGTTCGTCCACGCCGGGCCTTTCGCGAACATCGCGATCGGGCAGAACTCGGTCGTCGCGGACAGGCTTGCGTGCGCCCTCGGCGACTATGTCGTCACGGAGAGCGGCTTCGCCAGCGACATGGGCTACGAGAAGTTCTGGAACATCAAATGCCGCTGCTCGGGCCTGAAGCCCGACGCGGTCGTCCTCGTCGCGACTGTGCGAGCGCTCAAGGCGCACGGCGGCGCGCCCGCGGTGAAGGCCGGGCTTCCGCTCGACCCCGTGTACACGACGGAGAACCTGGAGCTCCTCGAAAGGGGCTGCGACAACCTGCTCGCCCACATCGACATCATCCGCCGCTCCGGCGTCCAGCCGGTCGTCTGCCTCAACGCGTTCTACACCGACACGCAGGCCGAGCGCGACCTCGTGAGACGCGTCGCGGAGGGCGCGGGCGCGCGCTTCGCGGTCTCCGACCACTGGCTGAAGGGCGGCGAGGGAGCGGTCGACCTCGCGAAGGCCGTCGTCGCCGCATGCGACGAGCCCAACTCGTTTGAATTCCTCTGCGATCTCGCCGAGCCTCTCAGGGACCGCATCGAGAAGCAGGTCAGGGAGGTGTACGGCGGCGACGGCGTCGACTTCGAGCCGGCGGCGCTCGAGAAGCTCGCGGCGTTCCAGGCGAACCCGGAGACGGCGCGTCTTCCCGTCTGCATCGCCAAGACGCAGTACTCGCTTTCCCACGATCCGAAGCTCCTCGGGCGGCCGAGGGGCTGGCGCATGCCCGTAAAGGACGTGCTCATCTACCAGGGCGCCGGGCTGATCGTCCCTGTCGCCGGGGAAATCAAGCTGATGCCGGGAACTTCCGCGTCGCCCGCCTACCGCAGGATCGACGTAGACGTTGAAACGGGCAAGGTGAAAGGGCTCTTCTGATGAAACGGCAGATAGTTCTCGTTGTCTCCCTGGTCTGCGGACTCCTCGCGGCGATAATGACGCGGCTGTACATATCCGCAAAGGAGGCTGAGGTCGCGGACGAGAAGACGCGCCTTCTCAACAAGTACGGAACGATCGACGTGCTCGCCTTCGCCAAGGACTGTCCCGCCGGGACGGTCATAACCGACGCCGAGATCGGACACAAGATCGTGCCCAGGATGGGCCTCGACGGACAGGCGGTGGAGCGCAGCGACATGAAGATCGTGCTCGGGCGGAGGCTCGCCAACGCGCGCAGCAAGCTCGAGGTCCTGTTCTGGTCCGACATCGAGGGCGGAGACCCGTCGATGAAAGGCCTTTCGTCGGAGATCCGCCGCCAGATGAGGGCGATTTCCGTGAACGTGAACGTATCCTCGTCCGTCTCCGGCATGATCAAGCCAAACGACCATGTCGACGTGATCGGCACGTTCAACTTCCCGGACGACGAGGGCAAGATCAAGCGCGGCGATCCCGTGACGAGCACGGTGCTCCAGAACGTGCTTGTGCTCGCCACCGGCAAGGAGACGTCCAAGACGCAGGGGTCGTCGCGCTCCCTCGGCGTCAACCAGGGGTACTCGACCGTCACTCTCGAGGTGACGCCGCGCGAGGCGGAGGTGCTCGCCTTCGCCGAGCAGATAAAGGGGCGGCTCGTGCTCACGCTTCGCAACAGGAACGACACGTCGTACGAGAAGCAGCTGCCGCAGGTCGACTTCAACAAGATCCGCGAGGAGATCGAGGATCTCAACGCGAAGCGCCAGATGGAGAAGCTGAGTTCCGCGGGAGGTCGCTGAATGCTGCGGCTCACCACTCTCATAGACGGACGCCGCGAGACTCAGGACCTGGCGGACGGAACGTGGTTCGTCGGGCGCGGCGACATGTGCCGCGTCCGCCTCGACTTCCCGGACGTCAGCGAGCGCCACGCCCTGCTGTCGGTGCGCGACGGCGTGGTGACGATAAAGGATCTGCACAGCTCGAACGGCACGTACGTGAACGGCGAGGAGATAGACGACGAAGTCGTCCTCGACGGAAGCAAGGTGGTGCAGATCGGCAGCAGCATGCTCAGGGTCAGCGACGAGAGCGAAGAGCCCGCGCCGGCCGAAGAGCCCGTCCCTGCCTCCGCCGCCGGGGAGCGCCCCATGCCGTCCGAGCCCGATCCCGAGCCGGCAGACCCGATGCGCGAACTCCGGCTCAACGTGCAGGAGCAGATACAGCGCGAGCTCCTCAAGCGCATGGACATGAAGCGGCTCACGCTCCAGGGCGTGGACCGGGAGGGACTCGAGGACACCGCGCGCCAGAAGATACGCTCGATCATCGACGAGGTCGTCGCGAACGGCAAGCTCCCGGACGGCATCGATCCGGTGCGGCTCGAGGACGATGTCTTCAACGAGGCGATGAGGCTCGGCCCGCTTGAGGATCTGCTTGCCGACGACACCGTGAGCGAAATCATGGTGAACGGCCCGCACAGTGTATACATCGAGCGCGGCGGCAGGCTCCAGCTCTCCGACTGCCAGTTCACCGACGACGCGAGCGTCCTCGCGGTCATAGAGCGCATAATCGCGCCGCTGGGCCGCCGCTGCGACGAGTCGCAGCCCTATGTCGACGCGCGCCTGGCGGATGGATCGCGCGTGAACGCCATAATCGCGCCGCTCGCGCTTTCCGGCCCGACGATAACGATCCGCAAGTTCTCCAAGAAGGCGCTTACTGCCGACGACTTCATCCGCTTCGGGACCTGGACCCACAACGCCGCCGAGTTCATGAAGCTCTGCGTGCTGCTGCGCAAGAACATCATCGTCGCCGGCGGAACGGGCTCGGGCAAGACGACGCTCCTGAACCTCCTTTCCGGATACATCCCGCACAACGAACGCATCGTAACCGTCGAGGACGCGGCGGAACTCCGCCTTCAGCAGCCTCACGTCGTCCGTCTCGAAGCGCGCCCCCCGAACATCGAGGGGAAGGGCGCGGTCACGATCCGCGACCTCGTCAAGAACTGCCTCAGAATGCGCCCGGACCGCATCATCGTCGGCGAATGCCGCGGCGGCGAGTCGCTTGACATGCTGCAGGCCATGAACACCGGCCACGACGGTTCGCTCACCACCGTCCACGCGAACTCCCCTCGCGACGTCATATCGCGTCTCGAGACGATGGTGCTCATGAGCGGCATGGAGCTCCCCTCGCGCGCAATCCGCGAGCAGATCGCGAGCGCCGTGGATATAATCATCCACGAATCGCGCCTCTCCGACGGCTCCCGCAAGGTGGTCGCGATTACCGAGGTGACTGGGCTCGAGGGAAGCCAGATCGTCATGCAGGACATCTTCGCGTTCAGACAGTCCGGGGTCGGCGCCGACGGCAAGGTCATAGGCGAGTTCAAGCCGACGGGCGCGATGCCGACCTGGTATGACCAGCTCGCCGGCAGGGGGATCAGGTGCGATCCGAGGATGTTCGACCCGGATTCCGGCGTCGACGTGGACGTGGAGGTCGTCAAGAGATGATTGCCTGGCTCATAGCGGCGCTCTTCGCGCTCTCTTTCAGCGGCGTCGTCTGGTACTTCGTTGGCGGAATAAAGATCAAGTCCGGCTGGCAGAACGGGGAGAGCCCGCTTGCCGTCTGGCTCGACAACCGCCGCCGCGCGAAGTTCAACGACCAGCTTCCTGAGGCGCTTGCGACGATGTCCAACGCGCTCAGGGCCGGTTTCTCGCTTTCGCAGGCCTTCGATTCGGTCGTCTCGCAGGGCGAGAAGCCGATGTGCGAGGAGTTTGCGATCCTCCAGCAGCAGCTGCGGATCGGAATGAGCTTCGAGGACGCGCTCGAGTCGATGTCGAGGCGCGTCGGGTCCGACGATCTCACGCTCGTCACCACGGCCATCCTCATAAGCCGCAAGACGGGCGGCAACGTGACGGAGATCTTCGACAAGATATCCGAGACGATCCGCGGCCGCATGAAGATCGAGCGCAAGGTGCGCACGCTGACGGCGCAGGGGCGGCTGCAGGGCATCATCGTCTCGGCGATGCCGTTCGTGCTGGGGCTGGCGATGCTGGCGCTCAAGCCGAACATGATGATCCCGTTCCTGATGAGCTGGAACGGCCTGTGTGCGATCGCGGCGGTGATCGTGCTGATCATCGTCGGCTGGCTGATCATCCGCAAAATCATCAAGATTGACGTGTGAAGGACGAGAGGGCTGCGCGCGGTCCT
>JAFRJH010000118.1 GCA_017432385.1 Kiritimatiellia bacterium | reverse complement strand
CGCCATGAATCCCCCGGTGATGCTCGGCGAGGCGGAGGCCCTGGAGATCATCGAGAAGGAGTTCCTCGCGCGCGGCATCAAGCTGAAGGACTGCCCCGAGCTGGACGGCGTGTCGTTGCCGTCCGACCCGGAGAGGAAGCGCCCCGTGATGCTCGACTTCGGAACGGAGAAGGGCGACGTCATGGTGGAGTTCATATCGCGGGGCGATGTCCGCCGCTGGAATAAGCGCGACGACTCCATGGTCTTTTCGTCCTTCAATGTCTACGACACCCGTGCGGCGGCGACCAACGCCGTGAACGCGATTGCGGCGCGGAAGGGAGGCGAGCGCGTTTCGGTGGGCGTCTTCTACGATCCGTTCGTCTATCTTCCGGAGGACTGGAAGCCTTCCGACGAAAAGGCGTGGTGGAAGGAGCGCACGGCGGAGGGGAAGCTGATCGCGAGCAAAAAGCTGAAGGCGCAGATCGAGCACTTCTTCGACTACCTCGCCAAGAAGGGGAAGCTCCCCGCGAAGTCCAATGCACCTGACGCTTCACCTCACTGACCGGTGCAACCTCGCTTGCCGGTACTGCTACGCGCGGCACGGGACGAGCGACATGTCGCTCGAGACCGCGCTCGCGGCGATCGAGGAGTGCACGTCCGGCGAGGAGAACTGCGGCATCATCTTCTTCGGCGGAGAGCCGCTGCTGCGCGAGGGGATGATCTTCGACGTGATCGCGGAATGCGAGCGGCGGCGTCCGCACGCCTACCACTACAAGGTGACGACGAACGGCACGCTCGTGACGCCGGAGTTCGTCGCGCGCGCGAGGAGCGCGCGGCTTCATGTCGCCGTGAGCTGCGACGGACTCGCCGCCGCGCACGACCGGCACCGCGTCCGGGATGACGGCTCGGGCTCGTCCGCCGACGTCCTGCGCGGACTTGGACTCGTCCTCGCCGACCAGCCCTACGCGCCCGTGATGATGACGGTGAACCCCGACACGGCGGACGACTTTGCGGACGGCGTCGCGGAATTGTGCGCGCGCGGCGCGAAGTACATCATCTCGACGGTGAACTTCCAGGCGGAATGGGACGCCAAGGCGCGGCGGCGGCTCTGGAAGGCGTACGGCCGCCTCGCGGACTGGTACCTCGACGTCTACCGGCGCGAGGAGAAGGTCTACTTCGCCGCGTTCGACAAGCGCATCGCGACGCGCATCTGGGAGGGGCGCGGCGCGTCGTGCCAGCTCGGGCGGCGGCAGATCTCCGTCGCGCCGGACGGCACGTACTATCCGTGCGTCCAGTTCGTGGGGCGCGCTGGCTACGAGATCGGCCGCGTCGGGAAGGGGCTAGACGAGCCGTGCCGCGAGTGCATCTTCGAGCGGAACGAAAGGGCGAAGCCGTCGTGCGCGGGGTGCGCGCTCGAGGGGCGCTGCAACAACCGATGCGGCTGCCTCAACAGCTCCACGACCGGGGCGCTTGACGCAGTGCCGCCGTTCTTCTGCGAGCACGAGCGGCACGTGATACCGCTCGCCGACCGCCTCGCGGAGAGGCTCTACGCCGAGCGCAACGCGCTCTTTATCCAGCGCCACTACAACCCGGCGTTCCCAGTCGCCTCGATCCTCGAGGACATGGTGGGTTAGTCGGTTCGCGGCTCGTTCCGCGCCGCGAACCGACCAACCCGCATTAGGGGTGCGGCTTCGCCTGGGGGTAAGGGTTTTAGGGTTCCGGCGGCAATTGATCCCTGACGCCCAATGACCCCGGCGCAGCGTCCCCCTGATGCGGGTTAGACGGCTGGGCGGTTGACATAAAACCATAAAAAGTATGTAATGCTTTCCGTGAAAACGACACTGGACATTCCCGACAGCGTATACCGCGAATTCAAGGTCAAGACCGCGCAGAACGGCGAGAAGATGCGCCACGCCGTCCTTGCGTTCATCGTGGCCTACAATGCCGACGAATGGCGTGCGTCGGCATACGCCGCGAAGTGCCGCAAGACGGCGGCTCCTGCAATAAAATTGATACAGTAGCCGAGTTTTTGGCATAATGTCCACATGAGAAAGAACAGGGTTGTCGAGCAGGACAGGTGCTATCACCTTGTCAGCCGGCTTGCGCACCGTGCGTTCTTCCTCGACGACGAGGAGAAGGACCGCGTGGTTGCGCTGATGCGACGCGTAGAGGCAGGAGTACAAGCTAGCATGAGTTACTGTATCAATAGAGCTGTATCAATAAGCTCGACCCTTTTGACCCTACGGAACGCCTGTAAAACCGCACTCGCCGTGAAGGATGATTGAAAACTGTCGCTCCGCTGGCGACATGTGGAGGGGTGGAGTGTGGTAGAATAGACGGCGAAACTTGATCTGGTCGGGCGTTGCCACGGCGATAGCGATAGTCGTCTGGGGTGTGACGTTTGCATCGACGCGGGTGCTGTAGGAGGAGTTCTCGGTATTTGAGATCAACATAGTGCCGTTCGCTATTGCGTGGGCGCTGCTATGGACAGACGAGACGAAAAAGTGTACAATACCAATAAACAAATCTGTTCAATAGTGTTGAACACAGTCTTAAGGCCAAGGAAGGAGCCCTGAAATGCTGCGCGAGAGTGTCATAGCCGATGTCGCGGCCAAGCAGAAGTCGAATGTGCTTGGACGGTCGCCGGGAATGTCACGCCTGGGACGGCTTCCAGATGCGCCGACTGGCTTCGCATCGATTGTGACGGGAGTCAGGCGTTGCGGGAAGTCCACGTTGATGGAACAGAGGATGCGCCTTGCCCCAGAAGAGGCGTTTTATCTCAACTTTGAGTCTACTGCCCTGGCCGGACTTGAGCTGAAGGACGCAGGGAGAATAGACCGGGCTATTGCCGCCGCTGGCGCGAAGCGTCTTTTTTTCGACGAGGTTCAGCAGCTGAAGGGATGGGAGCGGTATGTGCGCACCAAGCTCGACGAGGGGTTTGAGGTAACCGTGACAGGCTCGAATGCCTCGGTCTTCGCCAAGGAGCTGGGGACTAAGCTGACTGGACGGCATGTGGATTGCGAACTGTTCCCGTTTGACTACGGAGAGTATTTGGCCTTTTCGGGCGCGCAGGCAAGTGCGGATTCCACGATGGATTATCTGCGGCGCGGCGGCTTCCCCGCCTATCTTGCTTCAAACGACGAGCGGCTCTTAGAGGCGCTCTTTGAGGATATCATTGTCCGCGACGTGGTTGTCAGGCACGGAATCCGGGAAATCGACGCATTGCGACGCCTGGCGTCCTATCTTGTCGAAAACATTGCCTGTAGGATGTCGGCGACACGCCTCAGGCAGCCGCTGTCCATCTCGTCGGCCGCTACGATTCTGAAATGGTGCGACTGTTTTTCCGACGCATACCTATTCGACTTCGTGCCGATCTACAGCTCGTCTGTCAAAGTTAAGCTCGTGAATCCGCGCAAGGTCTACTGCATCGACACGGGGCTTCAGCACGTTTTGTCTTCGTCGACGGCTCCTGACGATGCCCGCTTGTTTGAGAATCTGGTCTATCTTGCCCTGCGTCGCGTCTGTCGCGACATATCCTATTTCTACGAAGGCGCGGGCGAGTGCGATTTCGTCACCGTCCACAAGAAACGCGCAGGTGCGCCGGTCCAGGCGACGGTCACGCTTAACGATGACTCGGAAGTGCGCGAAATCGACGGCGTGCGAGCGGCAATGCGCGCGCTGAGGCGGAAAGAGGGATGGATCGTCACTGTAGCGGATGAAGATGAACTGTCATTTGACGAGGGGACGGTGCGGATTGTCCCTTTCCACAAGTTCGATCCGCATGATGCTTTGAGTACATGACTAGAGGTTGGATAACTGCGGCGATAGCGATCGTCGTTTGGGGCGTGACGGCGCGGGGTGTACTATACCTACGATGGGAATGACAACAAAGTGCGGCAAAAGGGCAAGGCGCCAGTCTCCTTTCCATGGAGCAACGGGAATCCAACGCATCAGTAAGGAGATGACATGCAGAAGATGATGCTCTCGCTTCTGCTTGCGGTGGTAACGGCGAGCATGGCAGGTTTTGCGGAGGCAAGCTCCGATGTGAAGCTGTTGGAGGAGATAGTTCAATTCCATCCCAAACCCTGTCAAATCTGCCCATGTAACATCCGTCCAGCGCGGCCTGCAGCGTCTTCGTCGGCGAAATATGGTATAATACCGCCATCTAGGGCAAACAGGTTCCTTGAAATGTCGACGACACGCAGACAGGCCCGCGAATGGGCGATACAGATGCTTACCGCGGCGGATTTGAATCCGCCCGAGGACGTCTCCTCCTTCATAGCCTCCTTCTGGGAGGAGCTCGGCGACATGGAGCCCGAGGAGGGCGGCGCGAAGGATGTGGCGGCGAACTACCGCGAGTTCGCCGAGGAGCGCGTCGTGGGGGTGCTGGGGGAGAAGAAGGAGATCGACGAGACGCTTGTCGGCCTGCTCGACAACTGGGACCTCTACCGCCTCGGCACTGTCGAACGCGCCGTGCTTCGCATGGGCGTCTGGGAACTTAAGAACACCGACGTCCCGAAGGCCGTCGTCATCAACGAGGCGATCGACCTCGCCAACTGGTTCTCGAGCCCGAAGTCCCGCACATTGATAAACGCCGTGCTCGACAGATACGGGAAAGAGCTGAAGTAGTTCTTCTTTTTTTAACGCAGAGACGCAAAGACGCAGAGGACGCAGAGAGTATTGGACAGGGATGCCGAGTTTATGCAGAGGGCGGTTGGGCTCGCGGCGCGCGGGCTCGGCCACACGCGCCCCAACCCCGCGGTCGGAGCCGTCATCGTGAAGGGCGGCAGGATAATCGGCGAGGGCTGGCACAAAAAGGCCGGAAAGGACCATGCTGAAGTCGCCGCGATCAAGAACGCGGCGCGGCGCGGCGCAAAGATTCTCAAGGGCGCGACGATCTACGTGACCCTCGAGCCCTGCTCGAAGCCGGGGCGCGTCGGCGCGTGCACCGACGCGATCGTCGCCGCCGGAATCTCGCGCGTCGTCTATGCCATCCCCGACCCCAACCCGAAGAACCGCGGAAAGGCGAAGCGCGCTCTCGCGAAACACGGCGTCCTGTGCGAGCGGTTCAAGGGCGACAAGGAGTTGTTGTCCGAGTGCGGGGGGCTCGTCAACGCCTTCCGCAAGCATGTCCTGACGGGACTGCCGGATGTCACGGTCAAGATCGCAAGGTCGCTTGACGGAAAGATCTGCGACGACTGGGGCGGCTCGAACTGGATCACGTGCGGAGCGTCGCGCGACCGCACGAACCGTCTGCGCGAAACCGTGGACGCCATCATGGTCGGCGCCGAGACGGTGAGGAAAGACAATCCGTCGCTTCTTGCACGCATAAAGCCGAACAAGGACTTGATCCGCGTCGTAATCTCGAAAAGCGGGAAGCTTCCTGAAAAAGCGCAGGTTTTCACGGACGGAAAGAACCCCACTCTTGTTTTCGACGACGCGAAGAAGGCGCTTTGCGAGCTTGGCAAGATGGGCGTCATGTCCGTTCTCTGCGAAGGCGGCCTAAAGCTTGCTCGCTATCTCGCCGACCGCGGGCTTGTCGACGAGTGGATCACCGTCATGGCCCCGGTTTTCATTGGACCGCGGCGAATCGCAAGGGCGATCCGGGGCACGGCTTTCTACGACATGTGTTTCTTCGCACATGGAGACGCATTTTTCGGCGCCGGGCTTTCCGACTACGCGACATGGAATGGCGACGGTTATCCCAATCCGCCGATTGTCCAGCACATCGAAACTCCCTAACCTTTCAACTTTTAACCTCCATGTTCACCGGACTCATACAGCGAATCGGAACGGTCAAGCGCGTCTCGCGCGGTGCGGGGCTCGTCCTTGAGATCGCGGCGGACACGCCGTGGCCGAAGCCGCTCGAGGAGGGCGAGTCGGTCGCGGTGAACGGCGTGTGCCTCACGGTCGTCAAGTGCGACGGCTCTCGCTTCACGGCTGATGTCCTGCGCGAGACCGAGTCGCGCACGGGCCTCGGAGAGCTCGTGCCGGGCGCGAAGGTCAACCTTGAGCGCGCGCTCAGGGCGGGCGACGCGATGGGCGGGCACATCGTGCAGGGGCATGTCGACTGCCGCGGCGAAATCGCCGCGAGGACCCCGAAGGGGCGCGACTTCCAGCTCAAGGTCCGGTGCGGACGCGTCCTCGCGGCCGAATCGGTTCTGAAGGGCTCGATCACGATCGACGGCGTGTCGCTCACGATTTCGGGGATTGGCGACGACTGGCTCGCCGTGGACCTCATTCCGACTACGGCGAAGGAGACGACGCTCGGCTCCAAGAAGGTCGGCGACATGGTCAACCTCGAGGGCGACGTCGTCGGCAAGTACGTCGCGAAGCGGACGAAATCGGCGGGTCTGACCGAAGAGGCACTACAACGGGCGGGGTTTATTTGATATAATCTACCCATGAGAGCAGCGAAGATTGAGCGGAACACGAAGGAGACGAGGATCAGCCTCGAGCTGAACCTCGACGGTTCTGGCGAGGGGTCCGTCGACACGGGAATCGGGTTCTTCGACCACATGCTGGAGCTTCTGAAGAAGCACGCGCTTGTCGACCTTACGGTCAAGGCCAAGGGCGACATCGACGTCGACTACCACCATACCGTCGAAGATGTCGGACTGGTGCTCGGCAAGGCCATCAACGAGGCGCTCGGCGACAGGAAGGGGATCGTCCGCTACGGTTTCGCGTCGATTCCGATGGACGAGGCGCTCTGCGAGACGTCGCTCGACCTGGGGGGGCGTCCGTTCCTCGTCATGCAGTGCGCGATGAAGCACATGTTTGTGAAGGACTTCGAGGTGAAGCTCGTGGAGGAGTTCTTCCGCGCAGTCTCGGTCGAGGCGCGTGCCAACATCCACCTCCGCCAGATATACGGCGACGAGGCCCACCATGTCTGTGAAGGGCTCTTCAAGAGCTTCGCACGCGCGCTCCGCTCCGCGAAGGCCGTCGATCCTCTGGAGAAGGGCGTGCCTTCATCGAAAGGGGTGATCTGACGATATGGTCATACTTCCCGCGATAGACCTCAAGGACGGCAAGTGCGTGCGGCTCAGGCAGGGCCGCGCGGACGACGTCACCGTGTACGGGGACGACCCCGCCGAGCAGGCGCGCGACTGGCGCGGCCAGGGCGGGCAGGAGCTGCACGTCGTCGATCTCGACGGCGCGTTCGCCGGTTCCCCGCGCCATGCGGACGTCAGAGCCAAGATAATCAAGCCGTTCGGCGGTCCGGTCGAGGT
>JAFRJH010000117.1 GCA_017432385.1 Kiritimatiellia bacterium | reverse complement strand
CCGCGCGGCCCCCGCCCCGACCTCGGGATGTCCCTCGTCGGCGTGACGATAGACTACCGCCCCGGCGGACGCGTCCTGCAGGGACCTCCGATGACGGCCGTGATCGCCGAGGCGCCCGCCGAAAACCCCTACGCCTCCACGAGGCTCTCCGAGGGCCGCTGGGTCGACGCAGCGTCGGCCGAGCCCGAGGTCGTCTGCACCCGCAACACGCTCCGCCGCTTCGGCCGCGGCGAATGCGCTGCGCTCGGCGAGACGGTCAAGTTCGTCGGTCGGGAGGGCACTATGTCCGCGAAGCTCGTCGGCTACCTCGACGAGGTGAAGCTTCCGCGCGGATTCCCGGACACTTTCGCGAACGGCGCCGCGTTCTCGCTCCTCGCCGCCGAACAGCACGGGTCGATTGCGCTGTGGAAGACGCCTGTCGACGTCCCCGACGTCCTCACGCCCCGCTCGGAGGGCGTCGTCGCCGGGTTCAGGAACGACGAGCAGCGCAGGATGGACTACGCGCGCCCCCTGATGCTCGTCGCGTCCGTCCTCACCGCGCTCGCGCTCCTCGTCAATTCGCTCCTGCTTTCCGTCGAGGCCAACAGGTCTCAGCTCGCCGTCCTGCGCACGATCGGCCTGACGCGCCTCGGCGTCGTCGCCTTCGTCGCCGCGGAGTCCGTTATCTCCGCGCTCGCCGGGCTTGCCGTCGGCGTCGCCGCGTCTATGCTCTCGCTGAAGGCGTATGTCGCCGCGGACCCCGTCGCGTTCCCGACGGGCGCCGCGTTCGACCTCAAGGTGACGGCGCTCGCCGCCGCGCTTGCGCTCGCCGTCGCGCTGCTGGCCGTCCTGTTCGCCCTGAAGCCCGCGCTTTCCGTGAGGCCTATGGACGCCGCGGCATCACTGCCGCGCCCGCGCCGCCGCGGAATGGCCGTTGCGTTCGCCTTCGGGTTCGGCGCGTTCGTCGCAGTCGAGGTCTGGGGCGCGAGCCTCATGCGCGGGTTCGTGCCGTCCGCGGAGTGGCCTGACGCGATCGTATCGCTGCTGCCGGCCGGCGCGAGCTCGTTCGACGTCGAGAAGCTCCGCGGACTTGAGGGCGTCAGGCGCGTCAGCGAACTTTATCCCCTCCAGCTCAACTTCGCAGGCGAGAAGCCCCAGCCCGAGCCCCAGGGCCGCGGCGGACGCCCGAAGTTTCCCGCGAACGCGCTCTTCCTCGCGGCGGAGTGGCTTCCGGACTTCAGGTTCGTCGAGGGAAGCCGCGACGAGTGCGCGAAGGCGCTCGCCGAAGGCGACGCCTGCGTCATATCGCTCATGATCTCCAACGCGAGGAACCTCCACAGGGGGGACAGGCTCGCGGTTCTCGTGGGCGGCGGGCGGAGCGGCCCCGCCACGGAGGTATCGCTCCCGATCGCCGGCGTCGTGGACGTCAACTGGCACATGGTCACGAGCAGGGGGCTCGTCCGCGGGATGAACGGCGCGCCGGGAATGACCGACGGACCCGTCTTCGTTTCGCTGGACACGATCGAGTCGCTTGACGTGCGCCCCGCCATGATGGTCCGCATGACCCCTCTCTGGGTCGAGTACGAGCCGGACTTCCTCGCGTCCAACGGCGTCTTCCAGGCCGGGCGCATCGTCGAGCGCGAAATCGCAGACGCGCTCGGCAACCCCGTGGAGCTCACCGTTCGTCTCCACGCGCGCGACGAGATCGCGGACGGCACGCTCGCGCACGGGACGGACGTGATAGGCCAGGCCGCCCGCGTTCCCTTTGTCTTCCTCGCGATTCTCGCGATAGGGTTCGTCGCGATGCTCGTCGCGGAGGCGGACGCAAGACGCCGCGAGCATGCCGTGCTGAGGGCTGTTGGCGCGACGCGTGCGCAGCTGGCCGCCAGGCTCGCCGCGAGCGCTCTTAAGACCGCGCTCGCCGGAATCGTGGCCGGGCTCCCCGCAGGCGCGCTCGCAGGCTGGCTTTTCGCCATCAAGACCGCGTCGATGTGGAAGGGCATGCCGCACTACTTCGCGATGCCGTGGAGCGTCGTCGCGGAGGGCGCGGTCTGCGCCGTCGTGTTCGCGCTCGTCTTCGCGGTCCCGACGTCGCTTGCCCTCGTCTCCCCGCGCCGCCGCTGAGCCTTGCCTGCGCAGGCGGGAACGCATCCCCGGCGCGCTTCCGCCGTCCGCCATTATGGTATAATATGCGGACTATGTCAGAGATAAGAGTTCGTTTCGCCCCGTCGCCGACGGGCAAGGTCCATATAGGCAACATCCGCGCCGCCATCTACCACTGGCTCTTCGCCCGCCACACGGGCGGCAAGTTCCTGCTGCGCGTCGAGGACACGGACCTCGAGCGCTCCACGCCCGAGGCGATCGCCGTCCTCTTCGACTGCATGAAGTGGCTCGGCCTCGACTGGGACGAGGAGGTGTTCTACCAGACGAAGAACGTGAAGCGCCACCTCGAGGTCGTCGACCGGCTTCTCGCGAGCGGCCACGCCTACAAGGTCGAGAAGACCTCGCGCGACGGCAAGACCGGCGTCGTCACGATGTTCAGGATGCCGAAGGAGGGCGTCATCGAGTTCGACGACATCGTGAAGGGCCACATGGCGAAGAAGGCCGAGGACATACAGGACTTCGCGATCGTCCGCTCGGACGGCTCGCCGATCTTCCACATCGCGAACGTGGTGGACGACATAGACCAGCGCGTCACGCACATCATCCGCGGCGACGACCACGTCGAGAACACGTTCAAGCACATCTGCATATTCCGCGCGCTCGGCGCGCCCGTGCCGAAGTACGGGCACCTCTCGATGATCGTCAACCAGCAGGGCAAGCCCTACTCCAAGCGCGACGGCGCTGCGTTCGTCGGCGAGTACCGCGAGCAGGGGTACCTCCCCGAGGCGCTCTTCAACTACCTCCTCCTCCTCGGGTGGAACCCCGGCGACGACCGGGAGGTTCTGACGCGCGAGGAGATGGTGAAGCTCTTCGAGCTCGAGAAGGTGCACGTCACCGCCGCGATGTTCGACCCGAAGAAGCTCGCGTGGATGAACGGCGAGTACATCAAGAAGATCCCGCACGACGAGTTCGTGAAGGAGGTCAGGTCCCGCGCAGGCGAGGCCCCCGCCCATGACGACGCATGGTGGTCATATCTCGCGGACCAGCTCCAGGTGCGCACCAAGTTCCTCAACGACATTCCCGCCGCAGTGAAGTGCTTCGTCTCGGACGACTTCGAGTTCGACCCGAAGGCCGTCGAGAAGCGCCTCAAGAAGCCGGGCGTGAAGGAGCTTCTGCTCGTCCTCGTGGAGAGCTTCTCAAAGGTCGAGGCCTGGACTGCGCCTGCGCTTG
>JAFRJH010000116.1 GCA_017432385.1 Kiritimatiellia bacterium | reverse complement strand
GGGCATGGCCATGCCCCGCGGCAAGGACTATCCGGCGAGGCTTCAGGCGCTTCTCGGCGACGGCTACAAGGAGTTCAACTCCGGCGACGGCGGCGAGAACTCGGTCACGATTCCCGCCAGGCAGGGGGCGGTCAAGCTTGCGACCGCGGCGAAGATAGACTTCCCGGCCGGCGAGGCGGAGGTGCGGATCGGCGACGCGTCGGACAACGGCTTCCACACCGCCGCGGGCGAGAGGATAATGCTCACGGCCGCGCTCGGCCGGCAGATCCCGGTGAATCCCGTGAAGATCGGCGGCGCCGAATACAGGCTGTCCATGCGCGACTTCCGCTGGAACTCGCCGACGAACAGGATCAGCTACACGCTCTGGCTGGAGCGCGGCGAGCATGCGGCGAAGGGGCCTCTTTCGATTCCCGCCGGAACGCCCGTCAGGTTTGACTCGGCCTCCGCGGCGCCCGGGGCGTACTGCGAGATATTCTTCATGGGCGCCAACGGCGGCTGGGGCAAGGACATCGACAAGCTGGTCGCCCAGTACAGGTCGATGGTCGCTAGGCGCGGGGAGAAGCGCCCGTACCTCGTTGTAGTGCCGTACTGGAAGAGCTTCCCCGAGAAGGACAGGGAGGTCTTCAAGTCGGCGTTCGGGCGTCATGCGGTCGAGTTCCCCGTCGAGGACGGCCTCTGCTACAGGAACCGCCCCGACGTGCATCTCAACGAGAAGGGCTACGCGCTTCTCGCGGAGCTTCTGCACGCGCGCGGCGCGGAGCTCGGCTACTGGCCCGGCAGGTAGCGCCCCGGATCCGATTCACTGCAACATGGAGGAGAAGTCATGAACATCAGGACAATCGCGGCCGCGGCGTTCGCGGCATCGGTCTTCTGCTCGGAGGCCGCGGACATCTACGTCTCGCTGGAGACCGGCAAGAACAAGAACGACGGCACGAAGGAGGCGCCGCTCAAGAACCTGTGGAAGGCGCTGGAGAAGGCCGAGACGGGCGACACGATCCACGTCGCCGGAGCGAAGGAGGCCTATCCCGGAAAGGCCACCAGCAAGGGGACCTTCCGCATGGAGAAGCCTGTCTCGATAATCGGCGGCTACGCGCCCGACTTCGCGTCGCGCGACCCGCTCAAGTACCGCACGCTTTTCCAGGCCAAGAACGACAGCTACGTGCGCGGAAACAACCTCGGAGTCCTCCATCTCGAGTTCGACAAGACGATGAACGCGCCCAAGGGCTTCAAGATGAAGCTCGACGGCCTCATCTTCGACGAGGGCCAGGCCAACTCCTACCACGCGACGAAGGGCAAGCCGGCGGGCTTCGACACGGGAATGTGGCTCGAGGGCCCGGCGAAGAACATCGCCGACAAGCAGGTGAGCCCCAACCGCTACATGATCTACTCCGCCACCGCCTCGCGCGGCGAGGGCGACATCGAGATCGAGAACTGCGCCTTCGTCAACTGCGGAAACATCGCGGTCAACCTCAACTGGTACAAGGGCAGCGTCGAGATCGAGAACTGCGTGTTCGTCAACAGCCGCATGATCGGCGCGTCCGTCGCGTGTTCCGCCGCCGTTCCGATGGACGGCCCCTCGAAGCCGCGCGCCGGGTGGAAGCCCGAGGTGAAGTGGGAGTTCGAGAACAACACCGTCCTCTACACCTGGAGCCGCCTCAACGACCTCGCCGACATGGGCTTCGGCGTGCGCGTCAACACCGGAGTGGAGGCGGAGATCGAGAACAACATCATCGGACTCAACGTACTCACCGGCTTCGACAACACGAAGGGCGTTGCGTCGACGAAGAAGATCAAGATCGACGGGAACGTGTTCTTCCTCAACCGCGAGAGCGACATCCAGATGACCGCCTCGCCGAGCGTGGTCAAGGTCCGCGTCGACAAGTTCGAGGACCTCGAGGGGACCGACGGCATCGAGTCCATCGAGGACAACGAGGACCTCAAGGATCCGTCCGTCTTCAAGGGCCGCCTCAACGCGCAGTACCTGAACGCGTTCCTGTCTATGAAGTACTCCGAGTCGACGAAGCTCGACGAGGGCAAGTGCAACGGCCTGAGGTCCATGCTCGGACTCCCGCTCCAGGGCACGATCACCACGAAGTGCGACATGTTCTGCAACCGCTATCCGCTCGAGGACGCGCTCAAGCTCTTCGGCGCGATGGACGGCAAGGGCGCGCAGGCGGTCAGGTAGGCGGATGACGATCGGCGGGTACGAGGTCGTGCGCCGGATAGGCGGCGGCGGAATGGGCGAGGTCTACGAGGCCGTCGATCCGCGCCTGGGGAGCCGTCGCGCCGTCAAGCTCTACAGCTATCCGAAGGACGACCCCGACGTGCGGCGCCGTTTCGTCGCCGAAGGGGAGCTCCTTGCGCGCCTGTCTCACCCGCGGGTCGTGAAGGTGACGGACTTCGGAGTGGACGGGGCGACCGGGCGGCCCTACTTCGCGATGGATTTCATCGACGCCGGGGACGGCGGGCCGAAGAGCCTGGCGGACATGGCGGGATGCGGCGAGGACGAGATAGGCCGCTGGTACGACGACATCCGCGAGGGCCTCGCCTACATCCATTCCAAGGGGGTCGTGCACCGCGACCTCAAGCTCCAGAACGTGCTCGTCGGACCTGACGGACACGCCGTGCTCACCGACTTCGGCGTCTCGCGCATCGTCCGCGGCGGATCCGCCGAGGTGGAGGACGCCGT
>JAFRJH010000010.1 GCA_017432385.1 Kiritimatiellia bacterium | reverse complement strand
CGAAGGGGAGCGAAACTGATGAAACCAGTCCCACACGGAGAGCCGTATGCGGGAAAACTGCACGTACGGTTCGATGAGGGGTATCCGCCGAAAAACGGCGAAGCACGTTTTGAGGGTAGCCGAAGGCCGAGCGGGCGTACCAGATAACAAGGGGCGTCCCGCTCTACTCTACAACATTCTGTATAAGCTTGACTATTGGATATGGCATTATGGGGATTGTGTGATGCAAGATGAATAGACGGAAGATAGATGCTGTCTGCGGGATTGTGCTGCTGATTGCGGCGACGGTTGTGGTTGTGCTGCGCGATCGGCGACAGTCGGCGCTGCCGCCGGAAGTGTCGGTGGCGCAGACGCCCGCCGAGGTGCGCGTAAAGGCGGTGGAGTGGAAGACGGAGCCGGTGGAGTCGATCGATATTGACGCGGCGAAATTCCCGAACAGAAAACAGATGCGTACATCGGCGGCGTTTGGTACACTATCGCCAGAAACCGCATGACATACAACGCAGAAGGCAAGCGGATAACATCCGAAGACCTCGCTGGTCAAGTTACGACCACGGCGTGGGAACAATTCGCTTGCATTCCTGTTGGCGAGTTGATTTCAGCCGCAAAGAACGCAAAGAGCGCAAAGGCTGCCTGCGACTTCGACGACATCGGCAATCGCGAATCCTCTTCCGAGCGCGGGACCAATTCCGTCTACTCGGCGAATCTGCTCAATAAAGATAAGGAACTTAAATGCGGAGGATATGATTTTGGCGTTGATGTGGAAAGTGACGAAGTTCAGATTTATGGACCTCTGGGCAAGAATCCGCCTGCGGGCAGGTATCTATGGTGAATAAGAGAACAAGGAGATGGTTTATGTATCATTCTAAAGGTGTGCCGCGAATTTTTTTGGCTCTGGTGGGTTGCCTGTTGGCATTTGCAGGCGTTGGTATGGTTCCCACGAATGTAGTATTCAAAAGTGATAGCATAGAGAGATTGATGCAAGTCGCTGCACGGGAGAATGACGTTTTCACAACATTCAATCCGCGCCTTGGTGCTCATGGTAGCATAGGGGTTGACGTGACGGGACTTGGCTGCATAGGAGATGATTTCGCTTCCTTCAAGGGATGCGTGGTGAGTTTAAGCAATGAAAGCGACTTGATTTTTGGGCTGTCCTCACTTCCTCTTGGCGTTCAAGGAGTGGAGCTCCGGGGCGGGCACTTTGATCTGAGCGCGATTCCGCCTTGCGAGGGGGTTAAGTATTTCTCGGCTAGATGCTGTGGCTTGTCTGTGAATGTGACGACTCTGAGTACACTTTTCCCTCATCCAGAGACAATGATATTAGATACACGAGGGCAGGATGATGTTGATAACTGTTTGGAATGTCTGATGCAGATGAAAAGTCTGCGTAGGCTAGAATTGAGTTGTTACGGGCACAAAGGTCCGATGAGGAAGGATATGCTTCGGGAGTTTTTGAAGAGTTTGCCTCAATTGGAGAGGTGTAAACTGTCCGTATGGTGCGATCTGGGGCAGAAGGAAAGAGGCGAACTCAGAGACTCAAAATATCATACATTTGAGATTTCCGATTCTATAGAGAATAATAGTGCGGGCATTGTTGATGTTCCTGACTTTGGGGAGTACACGGATGTTACATTGCGATTGTATTCACCAACAATTCGCTTCATTGAGTTTCGCCCGCCGTCCGTCAAAAGGGACGCGTCGACCAAAGTATTGAAGTCAATGACGCTTAGCCTTCATAATGTCATACCTTCAGGTGAAGAGCGTTTAATCGATGGTGGTGAATTGCGGTATAGTATCTATATTGATAGAAGTCGGTGACTGGAAACGCATATAGGTGATAAAGGGATGGAGCTCTTTTGCCGCGTCCTTGCGGCGGTCAAGCCTACTTAAGCTCGACCTGGGCGCGCTCGGCGAGGAGGACAGGCGAGTCCCAGAGCGGCAGGCGCCTGAAGACCGTCGTACCGTCTTTCGTCTCGACGTCCTTCGAGTCGATCTCGTAGACGCGGCCCGTGATCATGTCCATCCACACCGGGTCCTTGAACGCAACGCCGGGCGTCGAGAACTTGACTGTGTCGAAGACGAGCGCGTCGGACGGGATGCGATGGGAGTACCACGCGAGGAGGATGGGAGTTCCCGCCTTCTCGAAGCGCGCGACGGAGACCTCGTAGGGGATTTCCTTCGTGGACGGCTCGTCCTTTGACGGCATGTCGACCTGCGGGATGCGGCGCTCGAGGATCTCGAAGTCTGCCTTGGCGGGCCCGACTGCCTTCACCCCGTCGTCGAAGAACGAGAACATGTTGCGGCAGGCGAAGAACTTCGGACGCGCGTACACGACCTTCTTGCCGAGGTTCATGCGGAGAAGCCCGAAGCTCTGGAGCATGTAGTCCTTGTACTGGAGGTCGACCATCGAGAACACGCTGTAGGGGATGCCGCGCACCGCGTGGACCGCCATGCTGCGGAGGTCCCACTTCGCCTGGCTGTACTCGGTCCACGGACGCTGGCTGAGCGCGTGCCCGAACTCGAGCTGTCCGGGGCAGCCGGTCTCGCCCTGGACGAGGCGGAAGCGCGGGTTGGCCTTGGCGAGCAGGTCGCGGAACTCGGCGGTCCTGTCGATACCCCACCACATGTCGGACGCGCGGTCGGGGTTGGGGATGTACGGATGTGTGTGCCAGGTGTCGACGCTGTCGGTCTTGCCGGCGTCGACGAACCGCTTGAGGAGGTCCTTTGCGTTCGCGACGTCTCCGACTGCCGAGACCATCACCTTGGCGTGCGGCTGGATTCCGCGGATGACCTCGGAGGTCTTGACCAGCATCTCGAAGTAGACGTCCATCTGCTTGCCGAAGGGCTCGTTCCAGACCTCCCACTCGTCGACGACGTCTGCGTAACGCCTGACGACCTCGCCGCAGTATTTGAGCCACGCCTCGAACGCCTCGGGGCTGCGGACGACTCCTGCGACGCCGGCGCCGAGGTTGATGTCCGACCCGTAGACCGGGTTGCCGTAGGAGAGGCAGATCCACGGCTTCACGCCGTCGGCGGCGAGCGCGCGGACCTGGTGGTCGAGCCACGCGAAGTCGTACTTGCCTTTCTCCTTCTCGGTCTTGGCCCAGCCGCTGAAGAGGCGTCCGCGTTTGGCGCCGGTCTTGCCGACGTAGTCCTTGTACTGGTCGAAGTCGGCGTAGTCGCGGTCGAGGGTCTCGCATCCGACGGACCACTGCGAGGACTTGATCTCGGACGACTCGCGGGTCCTGAAGAGTCCGATCTGCTTCAGCCCGGGCTCTGTCCGGAGCAGCGCCTCCATCGTTATGCAGCGCTTGTTTCCGACCATGTCGGGGTGCATTTCCTTGGCGGCGGCCGCGGCGGCGATGGCGGCGGCGATGGTGGCGGTGGCGATTTTCTTCATGTCGTGTTGTTCCGTTTGCTTGCCGTCGGCACCATGTCCGTTAGCAATTTTTTGGTTGATTATATCAAAATTGGCTCTGTCCGTGCTGAAAATATGCGGTGTGATGTCCAGAAGCTAATGCAACGCCGCCTCCAGAAGTAAACGCACGGACTCCGTGCCTTTACGTCTGTAGGCGGCACTACTTTTAAGTAGTTCCCATTTTGCTGCGGTGACGACTATGGTATAATGGCGGCATGAATAAAATGCTCTCTGCTGCCGTTGTGCTGTGTTTCGCTGGACTTGGCGCGGTTGCTTTCGCCGGTGACTTCGTCATGTCGTACGACGGGCCGGCGGGGACTTGGAACGAGGCGCTGCCGCTTGGCAACGGTCGGCTTGGCGCGATGGTCTTCGGCGGCGCCGGGACGGAGCGGTTCCAGCTAAACGAGGACACGTTGTGGGACGGACGTCCCGACTATATGCTCGAGCCGAAGCTCAAGGCGCTTGTGCCGCAGATACGCGAGCTTGTGTTTGCGGGGCGCGAGCAGGAGGCGGTGGAGCTCTTCAAGCGGACGACTGGCGGAAAGAGCTCGCGCCGCAATACGTCCGAGGCGTACCAGACGCTCGGCTCGCTCGTCCTGCGCTTCGAGGGGCACGACCTGCCGACTGCCTACCGCCGCGCGCTTTCGCTTGAGGAAGCCGTCGCTACGTGCGACTACACGGCGAAGGGCGTTGCCTACCGCCGCGAGGCGTTCACCTCGCTGGCGGACGACGTGCTCGTCGTGCGGCTGACAGCCGACCGTCCAGGCGCCATTTCGTTCGCCGCGTTCTTCGAAAGTCCGTTCCAGCGCGGCGCGAAGACTTCCGACGACGGCACCGACATCTTCCTCTGCGGCCAAGCCGGCATTTCGCACTACTCGTACGGCGCGGTCCGCTATGCCTCGCATCTCGCGGCTCGGGCCGAGGGAGGGCGCGTGTCGGCCGACAACGGCGTAATGACTGTAGAAGGGGCGACGTCCGTAACGCTCCTGTTCTCTGCGGCCACGAGCTTCGTCAACTGGAAGGACGGCTCCTCTGGCGACGAGAAGGCGCGGACAGAGGATCGTCTCGCGAAGGCGCTCGCCTACGACTACAAGACGCTCCGCGAGCGCCATGTCGCGGCCTATCGACGGCAGTTCGATACGTGCAGGCTCGTCCTCCCCGACACGCAGCCGGGCGCGACCGTCCCCGAGCTGCTGAAGACGTTCCGCGAGACCAGAAATCCGCATCTCGCAGCGCTGTACTTTGCGTTCGGACGCTATCTGCTCATCGCATCGTCCCAGCCCGGCACGCAGCCGCCGACGCTTCAGGGCATCTGGAACGAATGGATGCTGCCGGCGTGGATGTCGAGCTACACGGTCAACATAAACCTCCAGATGAACTACTGGCCGGTGGATGTCGCGAACCTCTCGCCGCTCGCCGAGCCGCTGCTGTCGGCCATGGAGGAGCTTGCGGTCTCGGGTGCGCGCACGGCCCGCGACATCTACGGCGCACGCGGCTGGTGCTGCCACCACCACACGGACGTCTGGCGGCTGACGGTGCCCGTGCATGGCGCGTACGGCTGGTGGCCGATGGGCGGCGCGTGGCTTTCGGCGCAGCTATGGGATCACTACCGCTTCACGCTTGACAGGGCTTTCCTCGAACGCGCCTATCCCGTCATGCGAGGAGCGGCGGAGTTCTTCCTGGACGTGCTCGTTGAGGATCCGGATCTCCACTGCCTGACGGTCGTGCCGAGCTATTCGCCGGAGAACGCGCCGAAGGGGAGGAACGGCGTGAAGTGGACGCGCGGGGCCTCGATGGACGCGCAGATCCTGCGCGACCTCTTTGACGGAGTCGCCGAGGCGGCGAAGATCCTCGGCCGCGACAAGGAGGACGCGGCGGTTCTTGGAGCGCTCGCTGAACGCCGTGCGCGTCTCGCGCCGCTCAAGGTCGGCAGGTGGGGGCAGCTAATGGAATGGACAGAGGACCTGGACGATCCAGAGGACACGCACCGCCACATCTCGCACCTCTACGCGCTCTATCCGTCCGCGCAGATAACTCCCCGCACGCCGGAGCTTTTCGCGGCGGCGAAGAAGACGCTCGTCCACCGCGGCGACATCTCGACAGGCTGGGGAATGGCGTGGCGCATCGCATGGTGGGCGCGGCTTCTCGACGGAGACCATGCCTATCGGATCCTCGAGAACCAGCTTGCGCCGACATTCGCGACGCTTGGCGACACGTACAAAGGCGGGACCTACCTGAACCTCTTTGACGCGCACCCTCCGTTCCAGATCGACGGGAACCTCGGCTGCACGGCGGCCATTGCGGAACTCCTGCTGCAGAGCCATGAGCGCACATCGGACGGCAAGGTCCTCCTGCGGCTTCTCCCGGCGCTGCCGTCAGCCTGGCCGAAGGGAACTGCGAGGGGGCTGCGGGCACGCGGCGGATACACGGTCGACATCGACTGGGATGCTGGCCGCGTTACGTCCAAGCGGATAACAGGCGGCAACGCCGATGGTTATGTCGTCGTCGAATGAACCATGTTTCGCCTTGGCGGATTGCTATCTTATTTTTGTCCGTCAGGGCATTTTATAGCTGCGGTGACTTTGGTATAATGGCGACATGAATAAAATACTCTCTTCTGCCGTTGTGCTGTGTTTCGCTGGACTTGGCTCTGTTGCCTTCGCCGGGAACGAGGCGAATCCGGACGCGATCGAGCTCGCGCCGCTGCCGATGCCGGTCGAGTTCAAGAGCGACATGGACAAGCCCGTCGCGTTCGACTCCGCGACCACCGTGACGGTGGATTGTCCGGACGCCGCGGCGGCGGACTGGCTTTCCGCGCACTTCGCGGAGTGGTACGGCAAGGACGCGCCGAAGGTCGTGCGCGGCTCGGCTGGGCTAACGCTCAAAGACGGAGAAGAGGCATACGCGGCGTCGTCGGAGGCAGGCGGCGTGAAGGTCTCGGCGCGGACGCTCGCGGGCGTCAGGTGGGCGGCGTATTCGATCCGCCAGCTCGCGATCGCTAAGCGCGGCACGTTCAAGACCGAGGGGCGGATACTCCCGGCGTTTTCCATGTCGGACGCGCCCATGCTTCCGTTCCGTTGCGTCCACCTCTGCTGGTTCCCGGAGATCAGGAAGGAGCAGATCGAAAGGGCGATCCGCCTCGCGGCGCTCCTCAAGTTCAACTACGTCATCCTGGAGTCGTGGGGAATGTACAAAAGCGAGAGGCACCCCTGGTGGAGCTGGCCTGACGCGAAGATGACGAAGGACGAGGTGCGCAGGCTCGCGGCGATCGGACGCGACCTCGGCGTGACGCTCATCCCGCAGATTCCCGCGTACGGACACGCCGCGGCTGCGCGCGCCTGCACGCAGAAGCACTCGGTACTCGACCTTCATCCCGAGTACGAGCCGCTATACGAGCCGGGCGGATGGAACTGGTGCCTCACGAACCCCGAGACGCAGCGCGTCCTCAGGGACCTGATCGTCGAGATGCTGGAGGACTTCGGCCATCCGCCGTACATCCACCTCGGCTGCGACGAGGCCCAGCCGCCGACCTGCCCCGAGTGCCGGAAGCGCCCCTACGGCGAGCTCGTCTGCGAGCACATCACGAACCTCGCGGCCTTCACGAAGCAGCACGGCGCGCGTGCGATGATCTGGCACGACATGATGCTCGACCGCGACGACCCTCGCTGGGAGGGGTTCGTCAAGTGCGGGTCGAAGCTTACCGCGACACTGGCTGACAACCTTCCGAAGGACGTGATCGTCTGCGACTGGCAGTACTCCTACAAAAACATGAAGGAGGCGCGGAAGGACTGGCCGACGATCGCCCACTTCAGGGAGAAGGGGTTCGACGTGGTGGGGTGCCCCTGGATGAACTTCAACGCGATGAAGCCGATGGCGGACTTCCTCGCCAAGGTCGGCGGGTTCGGGATGATCGAGACGACGTGGCACCACCTCCGCGGCAAGGACTGGGTCAACATGTACCGCCGCGCCTCTTCCGCCGCGTGGGGGACTCCGGCGCGCGGCGCGACTCCGCACTGCGACACCGAGTTCGCCACCTTGCTCAGAATGGTTGGGCACGACATGAAGACGACCGACTACCTCGATACTGGCCACCTCAACTACCAGGTCCCGCCCGGCTGGTGGGTTGACAACAACTAAGTGGTTTGCGCTGCGCATTTCTCGCGCAGCGCAGGAGATCGTCGGGAACAAAAAAGAGGCGCTCGGCGCGAGGCCGGGCGTCTCTTTTTCGCTTGTCGCCGTCGTGCCGCTTAGCAGACGCCCTGGGCGAGCATCGCGTCGGCTACCTTGACGAAGCCGGCGATGTTGGCGCCCATGACGTAGTTGCCCTTGTGGCCGTACTTCGCGGCCGCGTTCCAGGCGTTGTCGTGGATCGCCTTCATGATGCCCTTGAGCTTGGCGTCGACCTCCTCGGCCGACCAGGAGAGGCGCTCGGAGTTCTGCGACATCTCGAGGCCCGAGGTCGCGACGCCGCCGG
>JAFRJH010000115.1 GCA_017432385.1 Kiritimatiellia bacterium | reverse complement strand
GCGGCACGGACGTCCATGCGCGGCTCGAGGCGGTGGAGTGGATCGACCCCGCGGCGCCGAAGGACGAGCTGGAGCGCAAGATCCTCGAGAACGGATGGACGGACGCGTTCGTGAAGGGGGCCGATGCGGCGGCGCTCTGGCGCGAGCGCGGGTACGAGCTCGTCGTCGGGCGGGAGTGGCAGTCGGGGCAGCTGGACCGCGTGGTCTTCCGCGGCGAAGGCGCCGCGCGCACGGCGACAGTCTACGACTTCAAGACGAACGCGAGGCGTCCGAAAGAGGACGACGAATCCTTCGCCGCGCGCATGCGCACAACCTACGCCGGCCAGATGGCGGCGTACCGCGCGGCCGTCGCGTCGCTGACAGGTATCGCGCCCGAGAGCGTCCGCGCCGTGCTTCTCCTCGTTTCGACCGGCGCCGCGGTTCCGCTCTGACGCGGAGGCGTCAGCTGTTCACGATGAGCGCCATGAAGACGAGGTCTTCGGTTCCGGCGGAGTTGTCGAGCGCGTGGCCGGAGCCGTCGGGCGTCCAGGTCCTGTCGCCCGGCCCGACGGTGCGCTTCGCGCCGTTGTCGTCGTAGACGCCGGTTCCACTGAGGATGAAGTAGCTCTCTCCGTTCCCGTGGTGCTCGTGGTAGCCCAGGGCGGAGCCCGCGGGAATCGTGACCCTCGCGTAGAGCCCGCACTTGTCGCCGAGTTCCTCGTCCAGTATCTTCTCTATCAGAACCGCACCCTTCCCGTTGGCGCTTGGCATCGTGCATGTCTTCATGGTGATTTTCCTTTCCGCCGAGATTATACCATTTTCCGCGGGCGGTGTGAGGGCATTCCTTCGCCTCAAGGAGATTTGACACGTCATGTGTCATTGTGGTAGAATTGCAGACGGAAAAGGGGGTGCAGTGCAATGAGATCTCTGTTCAGATGCATAGTGGCCGCAGCGGTAGCCGCATTGGCGGTATCTGCGCTGCGGGGCGCCACGGTGGTCGACGTCAGGTCCTTCGGCGCCAAACCCGATTCGGGAGACCCCGCCGCGACGCGCGCGGCGCTGCAGTCCGCGCTCGACACGGCCAGGACCAACGGCGCGCCGCTCGTGGTGAGAGTCGGCCCGGGGACATATCCGCTCGACCGTTCGCTGCACATATTCCCGAACACCAGGCTCTCGGCGGATCCCGCGGCGGTGTTCGTGCGCAGCAATTCGCAGGACCGGACGATGCTCATGGGGGTCCATCTCGCCGCGGACGGCTCCGAGTGCGCGAAGGACTCGGCGTGCGCGCACGGGGGATACGGGCAGGTCGTGAACGTGACGGTCGAGGGCGGGATATGGGACGCCGCCGCCACCGAGCGCGACAACGTCGGCATAATGCACCTCTGCCACGGCAGCAACGTCGTCGTGCGCGCCGCGACGTTCCGCCGCGCGACGGACCACATGCTCAACCTCAGCGGAACGCTCGAGTCGCTCGTCGACGGCTGCACGTTCGAGAACGCCGTCCGGTACACGGGCGACGATCCCGACTACTGGGGCGGCACTCCGGTCGGCAGCGAGGAGCGCTACGGCACGATCGAAAGCGTGCATCTCGACGCGACATCCGCGGACGGCGAGGCGGGCAACTATCCGGAGGACGGCACGGTCTGCCGCGGCGCGGTCGTAAGGGGATGCCTGTTCAACGGCGTCTTCGCCGGCGTCGGCAACCACCACGTCGGCAAGGTTCCGGCGGAAGCGCTGGATGTCGTCGGCTGCACGTTCACCAACATCCTCTCGTGCGGGGTGATGGCGTTCGGCTTCGACGGCGTGCGCGTCGCGGACTGCGACATGGCCGGGGGCCAGCGCCTCGTCTGGGGCTCGTCGTCGGGCGGCGTCGCGGTGGAGGGCTGCTCGGCCTGCGAATCGTCGATGCAGTCCGTCGCCTTCTCGCAGTGCACGGGGACGAGCGTCCTGTCCTGCGAGTTCGAGTCGCCGGCCGACCACGCAATACTTGTCGACGGCGGCGACGCGACGGTGTCGGGGAACCACGTCTCGGGCGGCGCGAAGACCGGTCTTTATCTGTCCGGCGGCGCAGTCGTCTCCGCCTCGGGAAACACGGTCTACGGCGTGTCGGGCCACGGATTGTGCGCAACCGGCGGCTCGAGCCTCGACGCGTGCTGGAACAGCGTGCGCGGCGCGGGCATGGCGGCGTACTATTTCCTCGACGCCTCCGGCTCCCGGGTCTCGTGCTGCACCGCGTATGAATCCGGGACGTCCGGCGTCCAGGCCCAGCGGAGCGCCGTGGAGATAGTCGGCTGCACGGTGGACGGGACCGCGAGCCACGGCATCGTCCTCATGGACTGCGAAGGCGCGGGCGTATCCGGCTGCAGCGTCCTCGGCTCCCGCGAACACGGCGTCTGCTGCGCGGGAGGGTCGGCGGAGATACTCGACAGCGGGATAGCGGGCGCCGCCGGCCACGGAATCTACCTTAGCCTCGGCGCCTCGGCGCGAGCGGAGCGGAACGTAGTCGAGTCGTCCGGCAGAAGCGGGATATGCCTGCTGCGCGCGCACGACGTCGAACTGGACGGCAACGAGATCCGCGGCGCGACGAACCACTGCGTCTATGCCGTCGCGTCCACAAACGTGACCGTCGCCGGCAACGTCCTCTCCGACGCCGGCTACTGCGGCGTGCGGCTTGACGACGTGTACGGCGCGGATGTCGCCTGGAACCTCGTGTCCGGCACGGTGCAGCACGGCATGTGGCTGACGGCGCTGCAGGATGCCGACGTGGACGGCAACGTGGTCGAGGGGGCGAAGATGAGGGGGTTGCTGGTCACGACGTCAAAGGACACGTCCATCTCGAGAAACGAGCTGCGCGACATCGCGGACATCGGCGTATACCTGGACGCCGGGGACGGCGAGACGGCGTCCGCGTCCATATGCAGCAACTTCGTCTGCGCGTCGGGGAGGTACGACATCCGCGTCGGAGACCGCTGCGCCGGCGTGGATCTCGTCGGGAACGTCTGCACGGGCAATGGAGGCGAGAGCGTCGCGCAGGCCGCGCAGAACGTAAAGCGGGATCCGGGCGCGCTCGATTCGTCCGCCATCCTCGTGAAGTGCGGCGGAGGTGGCGGCGACGACATCTATATGCCGGTCGCCTCGACTGTTGCGCCGCCGACGCGCGACGGCTGGGCGTTCGAGGGGTATTTCACCGAGCCGTTCGGCGAAGGGGAGATGGTGTTCGACGCGACGGGCGCGATGGCACCCGGCTCGCCTGACGGAACGTCGGGCCAGATACCCCTCGACCGGATCATGTTCCTCTATGCGTCCTGGCTCCGCGACGGGCAGATGGTCCAGCTGGACTTTGATGCGAACGGCGGCTCCGTGATCGGAGCGGGCGGACCGGCTACGACGCTGAACGTGAAGCGCGGCGCCGCGCTCGACGGGCTTCCGGAGGCGCAGCGTCCCGGCTATGCGTTCGCTGGGTGGCGGACGGCCCTCTCCGGCGGCGACGAGGTGGACGGGAGCTTCATCGCGGAATGTCCGATGACGCTGTTTGCGGACTGGACCCCCGACATCTACGACATCTCGTATGACGTCGGCGAAGGCGTCAATGCGCCGGCGAATCCAGATTCATACGCTACTGACGAGCTCGTGATACTCGACCCTCCCTCGCGCGCGGGATACGAGTTCCTCGGCTGGCGGGAAGGATGCCGGATCCGCCGCGGCGAAACCGCCGCGCTCCGCTTCACGGCCGAATGGGCGGAAATCCCCGTATATCAGGAACCAGAACCGGAACCGAGCACGGATCCTGACCCAGACCCTGACCCAGATCCTGACCCAGACCCTGACCCAGATCCTGACCTTGACCCTGACCACGATCCTGACCCTGACCCTGACCACGATCCCGATCCGGACCCCGATCCCGATCCGGATCCCGATCCCAACCCTGATCCGGATCCGACCCCTGATACACCTAGAGGCACTGATCCGCCCGAGGTGACTCCGCCCGGCTCAATTCCGAGTCCTCAGCCTGAGCCCGAACCGGAGCCGGAACCCGAACCTGAGCCGCTTCGTCTTTTCGACGAGGTTGAGGGCGTTCCTGATCTGGTCAAGTTCGCGCAGGTCTACGATGGATACATCTACGATACGGACGGCAGGATCGTCGGCACTTTGCAGGTGAAGGCGGCGAAGCTCAAGCTCGACCGAAGGACGGGCGCGTCCTCGGCGAAGATCACGGCAAGCGCCTTTCTGCTTGAAACGGGCAGGAAGGTCTCGTTCAGGAAGGGCGTGGCTGATGGAGCAGGCGAGGTCACGGCGATGGTCACGGCGGACAAGACGCTCAAGGTCCGGCTGGGCGCGGAGGCTCTCGGCGGGACTCTCGTCTCCGGCGGGCGCACGTACCTGATCGACGGAGCGAGGAACATATTCTCCGCAAGGGACCCAGAATCCAAGGCCAGGGCCGCGAGCATCCTGGCGAAACTCCGGCAGACGCCGTACGCCGTGATTGCGATGGACGGCAGGGGCGGCTTCTCGAGCTTCTCGGTGGCGGTCGGCGCGAAGGGCAAGACGAAGGTGTCCGGAACGACTGCGGCTGGGAAAAAGGTGTCCGCGACTGTCCAGCTCTCGGTCGGACAGGACGGACTCTTCGCCGTGCCTGTCGCAGTCGCGAAGAAGGAGAAGCTGTCGTTCTGCCTGTGGATCGGGCCGGACGGCGCCGAGGTGGATGGACTTGAGGGCGCGGTCGCGGGAGCCGCGGGGCGCACTCTCGGCTCGACGGTGGATTTCGGCGACATCCCGGACGGATACTCGAGGTTCCCGGACGCAAGGAGCGAGGCGCTGAAGCTGAAGCTCACGCCCAGGAACGGCATAGTGAAGGGCTCGTTCAAGCTCGGCACCGTCGGACCGAACGGTCGAGTCAAGAAGGCCCAGGTCTCCGTCACGGGCGTCCAGATCGGCGACACGGCCTACTGCGTGGCCACCATAAAGCGCGTCGGATCCTGGGCCGTGACCGTGACTCCCTGACCGCATGCGGCATCCGTTCCGCGCGAGCCTTACTCGTTTGAGTATTTGGCTTTTCGCCAGTTGATGGTATAATCCGCGGCAGAAACAAAGTAATTGGAGACCAATCATGAAAACGAGGATGGTTCTGATGGCCGCGATGATGGCCGGAGCGGCGGTGACCATGGATCTGTGCGCGCAGGATAAGCCCGCGGGCGGGCCGGAACCCGCGGCGGCCGCCGTGCAGGCCGCTGAGGCCCCGAAGGAGATATCGGGCGTCGACCAGTGGGCGCTGTACTGGAAGCAGGGCGGCAAGACGATGTGGTTCATCGCGCTTCTCTCCGTGCTCGGCATCGGCTGCGCGCTCGAGCGCTTCTGGAACATGCGGCGCAGCCGAATCGTCCCGGACGGCTTCACCGCCGAGGTGATATCTGCGTGGAAGGCGGGGCGCTTCGACGACGTCGAGGAGCTGTGCAGGGCCAATGGCTCGATGCTCGCGCGCGTCGTCGAGACTGTTCTCCAGCACCGCGACTCGAAGGACTACGCCGAGGTGAAGATGTTCGCCGAGGACAAGGCCGGCCGCGAGCTCAGGCTCGAGAACCGCAAGGCGGCGATGCTCTCGACCGCCGCGACGCTCTCTCCGCTGCTCGGCCTCTTCGGGACCGTGCTCGGGCTTCTCGGTGCGTTCGGCACCGTCGCCGCCATGGGCGAGATGGGCGACGCGTCGGTTCTCGCCGACGACATCGGCAAGGCGCTCGTGACGACCGTGGCGGGACTCGCCGTGTCGATGCCGTGCCTCTTCCTGTTCGGCGTCATCAAGAACAGGCTGAACCTGTACGCGGTGCTGCTGGAGGAGGAGATCGCGGACCTCGTGAACCAGCTCTTCGTGAGGAAGTGAGGTCGCGCCCATGGCCGTCAGGTACGAAGAGGACGAGAAGCCCGAGGTGTCGCTCACCTCGATGATGGACTGCATCTTTCTGATGCTGATCTTCTTCCTGGTCTCGAGCCAGCTGAAGAAGATCGAGAAGGAGGTTCCGCTCGAACTTCCCGAGGCCAGCGCCGAGGCGAGCGTGAAGGCGACGCCCGACCTCGTCACGGTGTCCGTCACGGCGAAGGGCGAGCTGTACGTGAACGGCAAGCCCTGCGGACCCGCGGGGTTCAGGTCGGCCCTCAGGTCCGCCGCGGCGGAGAACCCCGACCGGCGCATACGGATTGACGGCGACGTCTACGCGCCGTTCAGGTCTGTCGTGCAGGTGCTGGACGCGTGCCAGCAGGAAGGGCTTGTCGTCGTCGGCATCCATACCGCGGAGGCGCCCGGGAGATGAGCGCGGAGCCTGAGCTATTTTCGGACGGCATCCGCCGCCGCGAGCGCGAGCGCCGCCGCCGCGGCCTGGCGTGGAGCCTCGCCTCGTTCGCCGGACACTGCGCGTTCTTCGCGGCCGTCGTCGCCCTCACGCCCGTGAAGGACCTTGTCCTCCCGGAGCGCGGCGAGCGGGCCAACCCCGCCGCCGACCTCTCGGCGGACAGGATACAGGACATTGCCGAAAGCCTGTCCGAGGTGAGGATAGGCGAACTCCTCCGCCAGGTCCAGGCTATGCAGGCGGTGCTGCACAACATGGACGCGATGAAGGAGGAGCTGGCGAAGGACTACGACAGCTTCGCCGAGAGGAGCGCGAAAAACATCCGAGGGGAGCTCGAGGCCCTGGTCGCCGAGGCGGAGACCGACCAGAGAAAAGCTTCGCAGGCGCAGGAGTCGGTGAAGGGCGAGGTCGCGGCGATCGCCGCCGCGGAGACGGTGGAGCGGCTGGCCGCGAAGGAGGCGTCCGAGGACCTCCGGCGCCGCGCCGACCGGCTTCGCGAAGGCTCCGTCGAAAAGGCGAACACCGCGCAGGCCGACGCCGTGAACGCGCTGGACAGGCTCCAGGTCAAGGCGGAGTTCGCGGGCTTCCGGAAGACGGCGTCGGTAGCCGGAAATCTCCGGGACGCCCAGATGGAGGCGGGCAGGATGCAGGACGCGGCGCAGACCGACGCGGTCGACACGGCGCTGGCGCTCTCCGATGTCGCGAACAACACGGGCGTCGTGGAGCGCGGACGGAGCGAGCTCGCCGCGGCGAGGGAGAAGTTTGCCGCGGCGGAGCGCGCCAAGCCCGAGGCGGACAGGCGCATAGCCGCCGAGGAGTCCGAGAAAAAGGCGGCGGAAGCGCGCCGCGACGGGCTGCGCGCCGAGAAGCGCTGGGAGGAGGCCAAGGCGGAGCAGCGCGCGGCCGACGCGCACCGCAACGCCATGGAGTCGGCAAAGCGCGATTCCCGCGCGGCGCAGCACCGCATCAACGAGGCGAACAACGCCATCCGGCACTGGGAACAGCGTCTTCCCGGCGCGCTTAAGCGCCAGGAGGAGCTCCGCCGCATCGCGGAGGAGCGGGGCGGGCGTCGCCAGGTCGACAGGCTGGAGCGCGCCGCCGCGGCGCAGTCGCAGGTGAACGCCGGCATCGAGGCCCTGAAGGCGGCGCTCGAGTCCGACGGACCTGAGCTGCAGAAGCTCTCCAGGGGCGATGCGCGCGAGGAGAACAGCCTCGCCGTGGAGGACGCCTCGCAGATGACGATGACGGAGGCGTACGGACTCGCCCGCCGCCTCGAGGCGGCGATCACCGAGAGCTACAAGGACATCAAGTCGGCGCAGACGGCGATTGCGCGCAGGATGAGCTTCGACGCCGCCCAGAAGATCACCGACGTCGCGCGGCCCGAGCGCATCGAGGCGGACGCGGAGGCGATAGAGTCGAAGCCTCGCACAAAGGAGGACCTGGACCGCCAGAAGTCCGCCCAGCGCCAGGTCGTGGACGAGGCCGGCAGCATGGCGGAGGCGTCGCTCGCGATGATGGCCGAGGCGATGGCGATCGTCATGCCAGACTCCGGCCGGGAGGCGCTCGACGCGTCCGACAGCCGCTCCGTCAGGTGGATGGACGAAAAGGACTTCGAGCCGCGCGACGCGACGGCGGTCGAGGAGCGCATTGCGGCGATGGACGCCGCCGCCGAATACCAGGTCAGGATCGAGCAGGCCGCCGCCGAGGAGGCGGGGATGAAGGCAAAGGACCTCTCGAAGCTCATGGCGGGCCGCGGCGAAGACGCCGCGGCGGCGGAATCGTCCGGCGGCCCCGCGCAGGAGGGCGCCCCCGTTCCGCCTCCGCTCAAGGGCGGGGACGCGGGCCTGGTGCCCGGCAACGTGGTGAACGTCGGGGGGGACGGGCGCGGCGGAATTCCCGCGCAGTGGATGTACGTGAACTCGTGGTATGTGATCGGCCCGTTCCCGAACCCCAACCGCGTCAACCTGCGCCGCAAGTTCGCGCCGGAGTCCGTCGTGGACCTCGACGCCGTCTACGCCGGGAAGGACGGGCGCACACTCAGGTGGCGCTTCTGCCAGGCCAAGAACTCTGCGCCGCCGCAGCCGTGGATGTCGGACTGGAGAGCCGAGGTCGTCCCCGAGAAGGGCGAGGAGTACGCGATCTACTACGCCTACGCCGAGGTCTTCTTCGACAGGGAGTGCGACCGGTGGGTGGCAATCGGATCGGATGACCGCAGCGACGTCTGGCTCAACGACGTGCCGATATGGGGATCGTCCAACAGGCTGAAGCAGTGGTCGCTTGCCGAGGACTTCCGCAGGGTGCACTTCAGGAAGGGCCGCAACAGGCTGCTTGTCCGCGTGGAGAACGGACACTGGAACCTCGGCTGGTCCGTCTGCATCGCAACCGGCGGCGGGAAGGGCGCGCTCTGACCGCCCCCGGGCGAAAAAAACGCCGCGGCGAAAACGCCGCGGCCGCTTTCATCATCCACTCTTGGCCCGTGGCTTATTTCTTCACGAGCTTGCGGACCGCCTTGTGCGAGCAGAACGTGCGCTCGGTGTAGAGCTTGGCGCGCCAGGCGTCGCCCTTCTTGACGAGCTTGATGGCCTGGATCCAGGGGCTGTTGAACGGGAAGAGCTTCTCCACGCGCACTCCGTAGCTCTCACGGGAGACCGTGAAGTTGCCGGACACGTTCTTGCGGCCGTTGTCGATCGCGAAGACCTTGCCCTCGAAGTCCTGAACGCGGAACTTGTCGCCTTCCTTGATCGTGATCGAGACGCGGACGATGTCGCCGGTCCTGAACTCGGGGAACTTCTTCTCCTCGAGCTTGGCCGTCTGCTCGGCGTTGATCTTGTCTAGAAGCTTGATACCCATGGCTTATGCCTCCTTCTTCGCCTCGGCCTTCTTGGCCTTCACGGCGTGGTGCGGCTTGAGGCTGGGGTTCTTGGCCCGGCGGATGAGCGAGGCGACCGTGGTCGAGGGCTTGGCGCCCTTCGAGAGCCAGTAGTCGACGCGCGCGAGGTCGAGCTTGAAGTTGTCGTCCTTGATCTGGGTGTCGTACCAGCCCAGGATCTCGAGGAACTTGCCGTCGCGGGGCGAACGCTCGTCCGCCGCGACAATGCGGTAGGTCGCATGGTTGGTGCACCCGGTGCGACGCATTCTGATCTTTACCATCTGAACTTACTCCCTTTCGTGGATGAATTGGCGCGTAGTATACCAAATCCGCCCCGGTTGCGCAAGGGGTGGAAAGATAAACGAAAAACGGCAGCGCGGTTCGCGGCGCGGAACAATCCGCAAAATCGGCTGCCCAAATGCATGAATAACATTGGCTATTGCTGCAGAGCGGCAATGCCGCATGTAAATTTGATATAATTTCGGTCATGATGCAACAAGCGGGCAGAAGGATGGCTTTCCGCGGCAGAAACCTGCCGCGGAGGCGCGTTCGTTCTTCCCGCGACAGAGATTTGATCACTCGCGACAGGCTCGGCGACGTCACCTACCGCATCATAACCGACAACCAGGGTTCGGTGAGGCTTGTTGTGGATTCCGATACCGGTGAAGTTGCGCAACGCCTCGACTACGATTCCTTCGGGCGGGTCCTGCGCGATACCAATCCCGGCTTCCAGCCGTTCGGGGTCCAGGGCGGTCTCTATGACCCCGACACAGGCCTTGTGGAATTCGGCTGCCGGTGGTACGACGCCG
>JAFRJH010000114.1 GCA_017432385.1 Kiritimatiellia bacterium | reverse complement strand
CGGCGCGGCCGGCGCGCCTGCTCCGGCACGATCTTCGCGAGCTCCTCCGCCAGCGCCGCGGAAGGCAGCCCCAGATCCTTCGCGGCCTCGCCGACCATGCTTGCCTTGAGCACCGCCGAGGAGCACATGGAGATGGTCTTCAGCACTTCGCGCGAGACGCGCGCGACCGCGTCGATGGAATTCGGGTTGGACTCCTTCGCGCGCTCGACTCGGCACTGGAAGGCGACGATCGACTCCGCGCCGTCCACCATCGCGCGGAACTCCTGCGCCGGATGCCGCCGCAGGAAGGAGTCCGGGTCGTCGCCGTCGGGGAGCGACACGGTCCTCACGGGCATGCCCGCGGCGAGGAGAAGCCGCGCGGACTTGACCGTCGCGGCGTGCCCGGCGTTGTCGTCGTCGTAGACGAGCACCGCCTGGCTCGCGACGCGCTTGAGCATGCGGACGTGTTCGTCGGTGAACGCCGTGCCCTGTCCGGCGACGGCGTTTTCGAAGCCGTTCGCGTGGAGCCGGATGCAGTCGATCTGCCCTTCGCACACTATCACCTCGCAGTGCGGGTCCTTTCCGATCGCGCGCGAGGCGCGGTCGAATCCAAAGAGGACGTTCGACTTCCTGAAGACAGGCGTCTCGGGGGAGTTCACGTACTTCCCCGACCGCTTGTCCTCGACGAGCTGGCGCCCGGAAAAGCCGACGACGCGCCCCTGCCGGTCGCGGATCGCGAACATGAGCCGTCCGCCGAACCGGTGGTAGCCTGCGTCGCCCGGGCGTTCCGGAGCCCTGACGACGCCCGCGGCCTCGGCCTCGGCCATCGTGTACCCGTGCTTCTCGGCCCATTTCGCGATGGGCGCGGCGCCCTTCGGCGCGTAGCCGATGAGCCACGACTCGGCGAGGTCCCCGTCGAGCGCGCGGCTGCGCAGGTACTCGCGCGCGATCTCCGCCTCCTTCAGCCCGAGGAGGCAGCGGCGGTAGAACTCCGCAAGTTCCGCCATAAGCGCGTACAGCCGCTTCCTGAGGCCCGCCTCGGGGTCCTCGCGCTCCTCGACCTTGATACCGCACTGCGCGGCGAGCTTCCTCACGGCCTCGACGAAGGTGAGCCCCTCCTGCCTCTGGACGAACTTTATGGCATCGCCAGACTCGCCGCACCCGAAGCAGTGGTAGAAGCCCCTTGAGGTGTTGATGTTGAAGGACGGGGTCTTTTCGTGGTGGAACGGACAGCATGCCTTGGCGGAGGCGCCCGCGCGCTTCACCTGGATGCCATACGACGCGACCAGGTCCGCAAGGTCCGTGCGGGCCTTGATCTCCTCTATGACCGACTCTGAGATTCCGCTTGCCAAAGTCCGCTTATTATACCAAATTCCCGCACTCCGGGCTTGAACTCCCGAAGGCCTCAGTCATAGTAGGCGAAGCGCCGCTCCAGGCGTTCCATGGCCCAGGCGACGATGAAGTTGAAGACATAGTAGAACACGCCGGCGGCGATGAGCGGGGCCATTGTCGTATCCCTGCTCGAGAGCTGCTTCGCGATCGTGAACATCTCCGTCACGGCGATGGTGAACGCGAGCGAGGTGTCCTTCACGAGCGTTATGACCTCGTTTCCGTCGGCCGGGATGACCCGCTTCAGGGTCTGCGGCAGCACTATGCGGAAAAATGCAAGGGCCTTTCCCATTCCCAGCGCCTTGGCCGCCTCGTGCTGCCCCCTGTCGATCGAGAGAAGCCCGCCCCGGTATATCTCGGCGAAATAGGCCGAGTAGTTGAGGGAGAACGCGAGGACCGTCGCGAGGAGACGCGGGAACCTGGAGAGCGGGATTCCGAAGAGCATGTACGGGGAGAAGTACACGAACATGATCTGCAGCATGAGCGGAGTGCCGCGCACGACGGATATGAACGTCCTGAACGCGCCGGACACCAGCGCGTTCCGGGACATCCGCCCGAAGGCCACGACGAATCCAAGCGGAAGCGCGAGCATCAGCGTGAAGGCGAAGATCTCGACGGACACCGCGAGTCCGCCGAGAAGCTGCCCGACCATGTCCGCGAACGCCGTCATTTCATAAGCAGCGCCGTCGGCTCGATGCCGTACCTGGCGGCGATCCCGGCGCCGGTGCCGTCCGCGAAGATCTCCCTAAGCGTCGACTCGACCTCGTCCTTCAGGGCGACGTTGCCCTTCTTGAATCCGATGCCGTACGTCTCGGTCATGACTATCTCGTCGAGCATCCTGAACCTGCCGGGGAGGTCCGCCATCTTCCTCCTCGCGACGCCGACGTCCATCGCGACCGCCTCGACACCGCCCATGCCGAGCTCGTTGACGGCCTGGTTGTAGTTGGGCATGACGACGAGCTCCTTGAACGTCGCGCCGAGCTCCTTCCTGTCGCCGTCCTTTGAAAGCGCCTTCTGGACGGGGGTGTCGGTCTGCACGCCGACGATCTTCCCGGCGAGGTCGGCCAGCGTCATGATGGGGGAGCCGCTCTTGACGAGCACGACCTGGGAGTTGTCGACGTACGGGGCCGTCCAGGTGTAGCCCTCCTCGCGTCCCTGCATGGTAAACCCGTTCCATATGCAGTCGATCGCGCCGGAGTTGAGCTCCAGGTCCTTGGCGTCCCAGTTGATCGGGCTGGCGACGAACCTCCAGCCCCTGCGCGCGCACACTTCGCGCGCGAGGTCGAGGTCGAACCCCTTGTATTCAGCGCCGTCCTTGTAGCCGTAGGGCGGGAAGTCGGCGTCGAAGCCGACGGTGAACTTCCTGGTTCCGTCGTCCTTTTCGCCGCATCCGGCGAGCACTGCGGCGGCGGCAAGTGCGATGATCAGTCTTTTCATGGTGTGTTCCGTTTTGCGATGTAGGTCCGGCGACTGCGGCCTGTCATGCCTTGCTGCCCGTCAGCCTGCGGAAGAAGCCCTCCAGGTTTGCGGACTCCCCGAGCGTTATGACTCCGTCCGCCCGCGCGTCGTCGAGCGCCTTCCTGAACTCCTCCTGCCCTTCGATCTTCGCGAGCAGGTCGGAGAGCTGCGCGGCCTCCTTCTCGTCGATCCTTCCGTCCGCGAGGATCGCGTCCGCCATATGCGTGAGCTCCGCGGCGAACTCCCTGTTGTTGACGCTCTGGGCGAGCTTGCGGAGCACCGCGGACCTCGAGCCCTCCGTGACCGCGCCCTTGACGATCAGCTTGACGAAGAAGAGCGTCGCGAGCAGGAGAAGGACGGCAAGCGGAAGCGCTATCCACGCCGAGCCGACGAACGGGGCCGCGACGTAGGCGGCGAACGAAACGGCCGCGACGGTGAGCGCGTACGGGAGCTGCGTGTTGACGTGCACGATGTGGTTGCACTGCGCGCCGGCGGACGCCATGATCGTCGTGTCGGATATCGGCGAGCAGTGGTCGCCGCAGACCGCCCCCGCCATGCAGGCGGAGACGGCGATGATCGTCATCGAAGAGCCCGGAATCGCCGCGAGGACGATCGGGATGAGTATGCCGAACGTACCCCAGCTCGTGCCGGTCGAGAACGCGAGCACGATCGCGATGACGAAGATGATCGCGGGGAGGAAGTTCCAGAGTCCCGCTGCGGGGCCGCTGATGATGTCGGAGATGAAGACCTTCGCGCCGAGCGAGTCGGTCATAGCCTTGAGCGTCCACGCGCAGCAGAGGATCATGATCGCGGGGACCATCGCCTTGAAGCCCTCGGGGAACGCGTCCATGCAGTCGCGGAACGAGATGACGCGGCGGCAGATGTAGAACACGACGGCGAATACGATCGCCGCGATAGAGCCGAGCGCGAGCCCGACGGAAGCGTCGGAGTCGGAAAACGCCTTCACGAAGTCGCCCGAGTTGTCGCCGCCGAAATAGCCGCCCGAGTAGATCATGCCGACCATGCAGCACGCGATGAGGACGAGCACGGGGATGACGAGGTCGATGACGCGCCCGCGATCGTTCTTGGCGAGCGCCTCCGTCGCGTCCTCGATCGCGCCGAGGTCTGGCTCGCCGGCGGAGGTGGCCGCCTCGTGGCGCTTCATCGGCCCGAAGTCGAACTTCATGAACGCGAGCGCGAACATGGCGACGATCGTGAGGATGGCGTAGAAGTTGTAGGGAATCGCGTTGATGAAGAGCGAGAAGCCGCTCTCCGCGCCTGCGCCCTTGGCGAAGCCGGCGACGGCGGCCGCCCAGCTCGAAATAGGCGCGATGATGCAGATGGGCGCGGCCGTCGCGTCGATGAGGTACGCGAGCTTGGCGCGCGAAACCCTCTTCGCGTCAGTGACCGGACGCATCACGCTGCCGACGGTGAGGCAGTTGAAGTAGTCGTCGACGAAAATCAGCATGCCGAGTATTATCGTCGCGACCTGCGCGCCGACCCTGGACCTTATGTGCGTCTGCGCCCATCTGCCGAACGCGGCGGAGGCCCCCGTCTTGTTCATCATCGCGACGAGCGAACCGAGGAGCACGAGGAAGAACAGTATGCCGATGTTGTATGGGTCGGCGACGGACGACACGAATCCGTCCTTCACCACGTGCACCATCGTCCCCTCGAAGGCGAACCCGGAGTACAGGAGACCGCCGGCGACGATCCCCGCGAAGAGCGACGAGAAGACCTCCTTGGTCACGAGCGCCAGGAAGATCGCGAGGAGCGGAGGGAATATCGCCCACCACGTGCCGAAGAACCGGTTCTCGGTGCGGACGGTCTCGAGCGCCTTCGCCTCGTTCGCCTTGAACTCCTTGTCGTTCTGCACGTTGTCCGCGTAGGCGTCGACATACGACTTCGCGCCCTTCACGCCCTCCGCGTCCGCGAAAGCGGCGAGGTTGTAGACGTTCGTGGATCCATCGACCACGACGGAAACCGGACACGCCGGCGCGGGGGACTCAGCCTCCCCTCCGGCGGAAGCGCAGGCTGACGCAAGCATCAGCAGCGCCGCGAAAACCATCTTCATCTTCCCCCCTTGCTGTTTATGACCTTCAAGACGTTCTCCACCTCAGCCATGGTTATCTTGCCGTCCTTCGCGGCCTCGAGCATCGCCTTCGCGACGTCCGCGTCGGCCGGACGCTCGCCGCGGACCTTGCCGAGGAACTCGCCAAGGCGCCCGTCGTGGCTCGCGCCGAAGATCTCGGCGGGCGAACCCTCCGCGGCGATTCCGCCGCCTTCGAGGAAGAGGACTCGGGTCGCGACGTCGCGCGCGAAGCGCATCTCGTGGGTCACGACGACCATCGTCATCCCGTTCTTCGCGAGGTCCCTCATGACGTCCAGGACCTCGCCGACCATCTCGGGGTCGAGCGCGGACGTCGGCTCGTCGAAGAGCATCACCTTCGGCTCCATAGCGAGCGAGCGCACGATGGCAACGCGTTGCTTCTGCCCGCCCGAGAGTTGCTGAGGCTACGCCTTCGCCTTGTCTTCGAGCCCAACGCGCTCAAGTAGCTCCATCGCCTT
>JAFRJH010000113.1 GCA_017432385.1 Kiritimatiellia bacterium | reverse complement strand
GGGCGCGGGCATCGGCGGCGGGCATTCCGGTTCGGGCGGAACGAACGTCGTCGAGGCGGCGCGGGTGCGGGCGATCGGCGGGGCGCTGGCGGCCGGAATAGGCAGCGGAGGCGGTGGCGCGAACGGCGGCGAGATCGACATACGCGGCGGGACGGTGCGCGCGACCGGCGGCGAGTCCGGCAATTCGCTCGGGACAGGCGCCGGGACGAACGTCGTCGCCGGGACGGTCCGGATAACGGGCGGGACGGTCTTCGCGCCGTACACGGATCCGCGTCCGACGAACGCCTCGACCAACTTCCTTTACGCGCTGACCATCGAGACGGGCGCCAGGAACGCCCTTGTCACGAACCTCTTCTTCTCGGCGGCCGCGTACTACGAATTCAAGGGCATGTACGCCGACGGAAACGGAGATCTGACGGTATGGCTGCCGCCGACGGACAACGAAGTCCGCGCCGCGCGGATCGCCCTGGACGACGGGACCCTGATCGACTTCTACTACGCGGTGACGACCGGCGGGGGGACCTACTGGGGGTACATCCTCAGCGCAAACGGGCAGCTGGTCTTCTCGGCGATGGACGGCGCGGGCAGCGGCTGGACCTACTGTTCGTCCAACCACACGCTGCTCCTTGACGACGCCGCCGTCCCGGTCACGCTCTCGGGCGAGGGCCGGAACGGGTACTTCAACATAGTGGTGCCTGCGGGCGGCGCCGGGCAGGTGACGCTGGCGGGGCTGACGCTCGTCTCGTCCGCCTCGGCGGAGCGCCGTTCGCCGTTCATCGTCTCGAACGCCTGCGAGCTGGCCTTCTCCGGCGAAAACTCCATCGAGGCGCTTGGGGCGTACTCCGCGGGGATCGAGGTGGCGAAGGACGCTGCGCTGACGCTGAACGGCGAGGGAACGCTGCGCGCGTCGGGCGGACGCTACGGCGCGGGCATCGGCTCGTCCGGCGACGGCAGCGTGCCGCTGTCGGAGGGCACGCCCGGCAGGATCGTGATGGCGGGAGGCACGGTGTATGCGTACGGCGGCGAATCGGCGGCAGGCGTCGGCGGCGGGTCGGAGTCGACGCTCGTCGCGGGCGGAATCTCCGTGACCGGCGGACGGCTCTACGCATACGGCGGCGAATCGGCGGCAGGCGTCGGCGCGGGGAAGGGCAAGTTCGAGGTGCCGGACGGCGCTGTCGCGATTTCGGGCGGAACCGTCGTCGCGTACGGCGCGCGGAGCAACGTCCAGACCTCGGAGCTTATGACGGGGGCGAGCCAGTCCGACTTCGCCATCAGCAGAGGGAACACGGTCAGCACGATGGATCTGTACCGGACGCTTGTCGTGACGGGCGGGAGCGCCGTTCCGGCGTGCGTAGGCGCGGCGCTTCCGCGTCCGGTGGACGCCTCGGGAACCAGGCTCTACGGGGTGTCGGTCTCGAACCTGGCGGCGAACGCGGCGTGCAGCGTGTCCGTGAGCCCGCTGCCGGCCGGATACAGGCTGGACGGCATATACGCCTCTCCCGAGGGGATGGTGTGCCTGTGGCTCCCGCAGGGCGACTACACCGTCTCGATCAACGGGGCGAGGTGGACGGCGTCCGTGACTGGCTCCAACACGGCGGCGGTGTCGGTCGCGCTTGTGTCGGCGCCGGTCCCCGTCTCGCGAATCGCGGCGTCCGCGTCCGGCGTGAGCCTTACGGTGCCGCTGACGGCCGTTTCCGACGTGCTCAGGTCGCGGGGCGTCGAGACGCAGGCGGCCGCCCCCGAGGCGGGGGTCTTCAGGATATACGCCTCGCCTTCGCTGCCGTTCCCGGACCCGCCTGGCGAGGTGGACGTGTCGCAGTGCACCCTGACGGACAACGGCGACGGGACGGCGACCGTCTCGATTCCGCTTGCCGGCCCCGAGCCGCAGATGTTCTTCAAGGTGGTCTGCGAGTAGCCGGACAGGCCTGCGAAGGGCAAATCGGCAACCTCCGAATATTTTGACATTTTGACATCCGCAGTCTGTTTCGGTAGACGAGTAGAGGTTCTTTTTGGTAAAATATCCTTGAAACAAAACAAATATGGAAGAGCCCAGCAAGAGAAGCCGCGAGGAAATCGACGCATATCTCGCGAGAATCCGCAAAACTATTGCGGATAGCGAGAGCCTCGTCTCGAAGGCCGAGCTTCGCATCGCGGAGACGGACAGGATGCTTGAGCGCCAGGGGCTGACGCGCGAGCAGGTGATGTCCATGCGCTTCACGGACTCGCAGATCGAGGACGTGAACGCCGAGCTTGAGCGGCGCGGGATGGAGCCGCTGGAGGCCGACGGGTGGAGCGCGGCCGAGGAGGCGTCCGTCGCATCCGCCCTCGCCCCCCAGTCGGCTGACGCCGGCGAGGATCTGGAGCGCCGTCGCCAGAAATTCGGCATGATGATGAAACCTTTTCACATCTGAGGTGTAATCGGGGCAGAAAAGGAGAAAAAACATGAATGTCACAGACAGACCGGTAAACCTCGACCCGAACCTGATCAAGGCCGGGTACAACGGCGTTGACGACTCCAAGGTTGCCGCCGAATCGAAGCAGGCGCAGCTCGCTCCGATCCTCTTCGGCTCGAACGTCCTCGTGTCCTACGGGATCACCGACATCGAGGCGCTTGTCGCGCAGCTGAGGAACGAGAACGCGGACACGCGGCTTTCGCTGAAGCTTAAGTCGCTCAGCTCGATCGCAGACGGGCTCAGCACGCAGCAGCTCCAGGCGCTGGAGAAGTCGCTTGCGCTCGCGAGCAGCGTCAAGGATCTGGAGAAGTCGCAGAACGACCTCCAGTCGGGGATCGACAGGGCCAAGGCGGAACTTGTCACGCTCCAGATGCAGACGGAGTCGCTCGAGAGGCAGATCGAGAACGCCCGCGAGAACGCCAAGGAGTACAACAAGAGCGTCGAGGAGCAGCAGGCGAAGAAGGCGGAGATCGACAGGAAGATCGCCAAGCTGGAGGCCGACGCCTCGGCCGACCACTCCGCCGAGATCGCGGATCTCCGCGAACGGTCCGACGCGCTCGGCGCGTCGATCAGGTCCGCCGAGGACGCCCTTGCCGCCGAGACGAAGAAGATAGCGGACGCGACGGCGTCGCTCGAGGGGCTGAAGACACGCGCGGCGGAGCTGGAGAAGGGGATCGCCGAGGGCACGAAGGCGATCGAGAGGAACAAGAACGAGATCTCCGGCCTGCGCTCGCAGATCTCCGCCTGCCTCTCCTCGATCGACGAGAGCTCGCTCAAGACGCTTGCGAAGGAGGTCGCGGCGCTCGCGCCGCCGACGGAGGAAGCCGAGTCGCCGCACGACGTGGAGAAGCGCGAGGAGAAGGCGGAGGCGGCGGACATCGTCGCGATCATCCGCGACAGCCTCGACGCGATCGCGCGCGACATCCTCGACGAGGTCGCCGAACGGCGCGTCGACATGGTCTGACGCGCGAATGCAGTCAATCAACAAGCCGACACCATCAAGAAAAGGAGACGGAAAATGGCAGACACCAACGCAGCCATGAAGGAGATGTTCCAGAACGCGGCGAAGTCGCTCATGAAGGGCGAGCCGCTGAAGATGGCCAAGGGGATAAGCGACCAGGAGCTGAACGCGGTCTACTCGCTCGCGTACAGCTACTATTCCACGGGCCGCTACGACGAGGCGCTCAAGCTCTTCAAGTTCCTCGTGCTCTTCGACCACATGAGCCAGAAGTACTGGATCGGCCTCGGCTCGGCGCAGCAGATGCTGAAGAACTACGACGAGGCGATCGCGGCGTACGCCCAGGCGGCGCTCTTCGACCTCGAGAACCCGAAGCCGATGTACTACGCGGCGCTCTGCTACCTCGCCAAGGGCGACAAGGTGCAGGCGGCGAGCGCGGTGAGGGCGATCGAGGTCTTCTGCACGAAGAAGGACCCGAAGACGGCG
>JAFRJH010000112.1 GCA_017432385.1 Kiritimatiellia bacterium | reverse complement strand
TTTTCCGCTGAAACTAAAGTCGATGGAGTCAACTTTGATCTCCGTGGTGCATCTCAGGATGCTTCGGTGTGCGGACTTACTATAGCTCCGATCAATGTTTTTAATATGGCGTCTTCGACAGATACATACGGTGTTACGATAGGCCTTGTCTCTGTGATGGAGTCGCATACAGGGCTGCTGGTCTCATTGGCCTCCGGCGTGGATAGGAACTGTGGGCTGCAGGTTGGGGTGTTTTCAGGCGCATGGAGCAACTGCGGAGTGCAGTTTGGCATTGTGAATGATATTGACACACAAAGGGCTGAATCTGGGTGCGGAGGCCTTCAAATAGGGCTTTTCAACAACTCCAATGCAAGATCCGGCCTGCAGATAGGACTGCTGAACCACAATCGCAACGCCCGTTTCCCTTGGCTGCCTCTCGTGAACTTTGCCATGCGGTGACACCGGAAGACGAGGTAAGCGCATGAGCAATTCGATGTCGTGCAAGTGGGATTTGTGGATGGTCGCCGTGCTTGTGTGCGTGGCGGTCGTGCTGGGCATCTATCCAATCGACCGGACGGTGTGGTGCGTCGAGATGGTGTGGGCGGTCGGGCTGTGGGCGATTCTTCTCCTGACGCGCAGGAAGTTTCGCTTCTCAACGCCGGCCTATCTCTGCTTCTTCGTCTGGACGGTTTTTCAGCTCGTCGGCGCGCACTACACGTTCGAACTCGTGCCGATGGACTGGCTCAAGAAGGCTTCGCGGGGTGTCTCCCCGAGTGGAGCGTGACGGCGAGGGTGGCGCAGGTCGGGGCGGGGAAGATCTTCGGCAGCGAGGCGTTCGTGCGGAAGTGGATATGTGGGCTCGGCGACAAGTTCCCCGCGGCGCGGATGGCGGCGCATGCCGTGGGGAGCATCGGCTTTTCGTCGCATGGCTGGCGGCTGGCGAAGAGGGACGAAAGGGCGGCATAGGCGGAATGCGGAAGAAAAGTGACGATGCGCAGGGGAAAAGTGAGAGAATGGAGCGGAAAGAGAATGAAAATAGGCGCTGTCTGTGGGGTGTCTCCCTTGGGACTACACTCGTTGCGCTTCTTTGGCCCGTCGTGGCGGCAAGGCTCGGCGGGCATCGCGAGGCGCGCGCCGGAGTCTACTGCTTCGGCAGCAGGTCTGTCTTTAGGATGGCATTGCTACGCTTTAGATCGAATGCCAGCGTGCGCCCTAAGACAGCGTCTAGATCTTCCTTGTGAAAAACGCGACCGGAAAGGCCTGTCATCGGAACGGTCTTGTACCCGATCATGTTTTCCGTGAGGACGGTGCCCGCTGGTGTATCTTGCATTACTAACAGTACGTCCCCCAAGCCGTATCGCAGCATGAATTCTTCCTGTGCTTGAGACTTCGCCTGTTCGGCGGATTGCACTGCGCAGTTCCGTCCAAGCAGATATCCGCCACCACCTGTGAGCGCAATAAGAATGCCGACGACAATGCAGAAGAAGTCATGCTTCATCGTGTTACTCCTTTAAGTAAGGAAGCTATTATATCAAATTATCAGCGGTGAAATGCCGCGTGACATGTCTCTTGTCGGTCGATGCGCGTCTGCCCCTGATTTGGTATAATCTAGGCATGGCAGAAGTAAGCAAGAGTCCGCGGCGGTTGTATTCTGTTGTGCGGAACCTTGAATGGGCATTCCCCGCGACGTTTGTTTTGGGCATTATTGCCGTTCCTTTCTGGTCGGCAGACATGTATGCCGGCATGGCGCTGTCGCTTACTGCCGTCGCGCTCGCGTTCGGCCTGCTGCGTCCGCGCCGTGTGGAGAAATCGCTTGGCAAGTGGCGCATCTGGCTTGTCTCTCTCCTTGCGCCGCTTGCGGTCCTTCAAGTGGTTATTGGACTTGCCGCGCTGAGGCGTGGCTCGCTCATCGGCGGTCAGATGCGGACTTCTGCCTTCCAGGCGGAAATCGCCGATGCCGATCGCGTCGTTATACGAAAGGGCGGCGGCGGATGCCATTGCGACACAGACAGGGACGACGTTTTGTATGTCATTACCAACAAGACGGAGCTTGCGGAATTCGGAAAGATGTTCCGCTTCTCGGGCTCGAGCATGCCGTGTGGCTGCTGCGGCTATCCTGGCGTCGACTGGTGGAAGGGCGACAAGCGGATTGTTTTGTCGGCAATCCACCACGGAATCACGCTTCGAGTGAAGGGGTCGTCCGGCGACTTGCGTCTGTCGCATTTTTCGCGCCTTGCGCTTTCGAAATGGTTCGAGGAGCACTGCGGCATCGACATCAAGAACGATTTCGATTATACACGGCACGAAGAAGACGAAATAGAGTCACTTGGCGCAGGATTGGATTGATGCTCGCGCGGCGCATTTGCTGCGTACTTGATTTCAGCGTGGCAGTTTCGGTATAATGCCCCCAACGCCGTTGATAATGAGGAATGTGAAAGAAAACATCGGAATGGGCGACAAAAAGAGCAACGCCAAAGGGGTGTCTCCCCATTGGATCGTGCGGCTGCCTGGAAAGGGTGGTATGGCCGAGGTGTATGAGGTCGAGAACGCATGGCCCGGAAGGGAGAACGCGATATTGTGAAATTCAACTGGAACCAATCTGGAATGCCCGTGTCGCTCGTCAGCCGCATGGGCAGAAGAAGCGCGGTCGCCGAGTTCAAGTCGGTTCTGAACGACGCCCAGAACCAGGTCATGGTGTCGGTGGATGCGGAGGCGATGGCGAATGATCTCGTGGAATCAGGCGGTCGGGAGTATGTGGAGATGGTGCGGGCGTTGTCAGCAGATCTTGCGAACGCACGCAAGGAGCTTGAAGCCGCGAACCTGCGATACGAACGGCTCGTAGCGAACCTTAGGCAGCGGGGCATCAGTCTCGACGCGGATCCGCCGCCTCGGCAAGAAACGCCAGAGGCGCCAGTCCAAGAGTCTGCGCCAGTGGCGGATGAACGAGATGACTGGGATACATGGGATCAGCGCTTCAAGGCTTTGCTGGGCTGATTCTCGGAACAGCCGGGGACAGACCCCGCGATAGGCCCGTTTTTCGCCTGTCCGCCGTAGTTTTGGCGAAGGCGGATGTGTTTCGTGTATTTCGTGGTTAATCCTCCGCGGCGCATTCCCCCAAAAAAATCGAGGCCTCCAGCCATTGTGCGCTATGATCTTAATTTGGTATAATCTGCGCAAGGAGGCATGAAAACATGGCGTTCAAGTTTTCGGCAGTCGCTTCTGTGGCTGTAGCGGCGGCTGGTGCCGCGTTCGGTGTGCCCGGCCCGGACGAGATAGCCATAGGCGAACCCACTGGCGCGTACATAAAGCCCATGAACGGGGTCGGCGCAGGGCCGAAGACGGGCTGGGGCCTCGGGAAGGATGGCGGGGTGTATATCGACGCCACCGGACTCTACAAGAAAGTCGCGCCGCCGTTTGTGCGTCTCCACGACATCGAGACGCCGTTCGGCCGCGACCAGTTCTTCGACGTGCACATCTACATGGCCGACAAGACGCCGGGCCACGCCAAGTACTTCGAGAAGTCGGACGCGTACATCGACTCGATACTCGCCGCCGCGCCGTTGGCGAAGATAGTCTTCCGCCTCGGCGAGTCGATCGGCGTGGCGGACAAGGCCAACCCGTACGCAGTGAAGCCGTCCGACTACGACGCGTGGACGAAGGCAGCGGTCGAGATCGCCGAGCACTACGTGAAGAAGTACCCGAAGACGGAGTGGTACTTCGAGATATGGAACGAGGCGAACCTCACTGGGAACGGCTGCCACATCACGTTCGCCAGCGCGCCCAACGCCGGCGACACATGCCCCGCCTCCGACTACTTCGCGCTCTACGAGAAGTCGGCGCTTGCGCTCGGCGAGCTTAGGAAGAACGGCGGGTACAGGAACATGAAGATCGGCGGCCCGGCCGAGAGCGGAATCGACAAGGGCGAGTGGTCCACGTTCTCGTGCGAGGAGTTCCTCGCCGCGCTCGAGCGCTACAACGCCGAGCACAAGTGCGTCGTGCCGCTCGACTTCTACTCGTGGCACCAGTACGACGGCGCGGCCGTGATGAAGAAGGAGTCCGACCGCGTCGGGAAGCTCCTCAAGTCGACGAAGGACTACGCCAAGGCCATGAACGTCTGCGACGAATGGAACCTAACGGTGGACAAGAAGCGTGGCCGCCAGATATCCGCCGCCGAAGGCGCCGCCAACACGCTTGCGACGATGATTGCGCTGCAGGACTCCGCCCTGGACGTCGCCGTGTACTACGACGCGCAGCTCTGCAGTGCGTTCAACGGACTCTGGTACAAGCCGTACCTGGTCCTCATGGTCGCGGGCGAGGATGTGCAGCGCGAGTTCCAGTCCGTGTTCCAGACGAACGGATGCGCCGGCATTACGGCGGTCCAGAGGCGCATCCTGGCGCCGACCGTCGACAAGCCGATCGTGCCGCTCGGCGGATACTGGGCGATGCGCGCGTTCGCTGTGCTCGCGGAATACGGAGAGACGCTCGGCATCGAGCGCGGCTCCGCCGTGCCGGAGTCCATATACGCGCTTGCCGCGACCGACGGATCCGGCGGCGCGGCGGCGATAGTCAACAACTCCGACAAGCCCGCGAAGCTGCGGCTCGCAGCCGCGCCGTGCCCGTTGCCGCTGACCATGACCCGCGTGAAGGGCGCGCCGGCGGCCAACGCGGAGGTCAGGCCGTCGGTTTCGAAGCTGGACGGCTCCAGCGGCTCGGCCACGCTTGAACTGGGCCCGTACGAGATTGTCCTCCTGAGCACAGGAGGGGGAATGGAGTAGGGGGAATGCTGGGAGCGACTTTGTGAAAACGGCTTTTGCATCGTCGCGCGGCTGCGGG
>JAFRJH010000111.1 GCA_017432385.1 Kiritimatiellia bacterium | reverse complement strand
TGTCCTTCGTGAGATGCGGCACCTTCACCCAGACGGTCGATACGCCGTTCGAGTTCCATGTGTCGATTTCGTGCGGAAGGAGGTTGCCGTTTGCGTCCGCAAAGCGGAGGTCACCGCCGTTCGGCCTCGCAAAGTCGGCGTAGCTGAAACCGCTGATTGCCGTCGAGAGCTTCACGAGAACCGGGAAGTCCGTCAGCGTAGTGCCGGACTGCGCGCCGGAGAAGGTGACCGTCATCTTCTTCGCAAACCCCGACATGTCGAGCTGTCCATACTCGATAGCCGGCTCGGGCTCGGGCGCCTCGAACTGGACCGTCGCGCAGTAAGCCTGGTTGGTGTGGACGCCCGAGGGCTGTCCGTTGGACTTCGGCACCGAAAGCGGCGCGGGGTTCTCGGCGGACGCAGTGTAGTTGGACGTCACCCACGCGCTCTGGTACGTGGGCCAGAACGAGGTGAACTGCCCAAGTCTGATGAACGATGGATTCAGCTCGGTCTTGACGCGGTTGTCGAGGTAGTTCCAGTTTGCCCAGCCCTCGCCCTGGAGGAGCAGTATCACCTTCTCGTCCTTCATCGCGCCGAGCTTGGAGATCAACGTGTTAAAGCCCTGCGCGACCACGCTGCCCGAGTTTTCAACGCCGTTGGTTCTTATGGCAAACGCGCTCACGACCTTGACCTTCGCGCCGGTGTCATTCTCCACGAGCTCGGCGACGACCGCGCAGCAGTTCGTGAAGTCGGCGTCGTTGGAGATCGGCAGCGTGCTGATGGCGGACCGCGACGTGGAGAACCGCTCCTTGTTGAACATAACGCCGCTAAGCAGCCTCTCGCGCGTATCACCGAAATACCCCGGTTCGTTGTTGGCGCCCTGCTCAGGGCTCAGGAAGACAGTCGAGACCCCGGGGACGTCGTACGACATGACTTTGTCGTATTCATCGGTGTGTTCTGTAGGCTTCGACATAAAGGTCACTACATCAGGCTTGTCGCGTGCAAAGTACTCGCGAAGCGCCGTTTGGATATGATTGGCTTCGCGGCCGATCAGATGGTCCATGTAGTAGTTCGAGCCCGGCTTCGCCCAGTTCATCTGCCATCCGCGCCATATCGTCGCCTTGACGGGCGCAGAGAGCTTCGCGCCGGCTGGCTCGGCCTCGCGCTGAACGGTATTGTCGACCGTCGTGTTCGTGAAGACGCGGCAGTAGTCGATTTCGAAGTCCTCGCTCTGGAAGTTCGCGATACGAGGATCGTCGTTGCCGTCCGGATACTCCTCCCCCGCCCAGCCGCCAAAGGCAAGGTTGAGCAGGATGTACCATGAATTCGAGTGGTACACGGAATATCTGTCGCGATTGCGGACGTCCATGCGCTTGAAGATGCGGTCGTCGACATACCAGATGATCTCGAACTCGTTGAAGATCGCGCCGATGCGGTGGAATTCGTCGCCCCAGCTGGTGCCATCCTCGGTGCAGGCCACTCCTGAATTTGAATCCGTCTTATGTGGCTCGCTGGTGCTGTTCCGTATATCACGGTGAAAGCATCCGCCTATCCAGTCGTAGCCGTTGATCTGCTCCATGATGTCCAGCTCACTGTAGAAGCCATGCCTGGGATCGGCTCGTATCATCCAGAACGCAGGCCAGGTGCCCTGCTGCTTCGTGAGCTTGGCGCGGATTTCGCAGCGGCCATATTTCACCTGCACGCAGCCATCTGACGCTATCTTTGCGGACGTGAACTTGTAGTCGCCCCTCGTCTCGCGGCGCGCGGTGATCTTCAAAATGCCGTTCGACAACGTCACGTTGTCGCCCTCGGTGTACTGCTGCAGCTCGTTGTTGGTGTGGTCGGTGAGGTACCTCCAGTTGCCACCCTGATAGTATGTTTGCCCCCAAAAAGAATATGACCTGCCGGTATCAAGCGACGTTCCAGAGAACTCGTCGCTCCAGGCGAGGTTGTCGTACATCTGGAAGTATTCGTCGAGCGAGTACGGCGTCCCGCGGTCGACGACGGGATTCGACTGGATTGAGGTCGATGGGGACTTGGCGGCCGTCGTCTCGTAGAGCGCCCAGCACGTGACGTCGTTCGTAACGTTCGCGAGCTTTTCGGCGCAGTCCCATCGCTTGGCGGTCATGTCGGTCTCCGCCGGAAGCGCCGGCGCGAGTGCCGTCGCGTTCGCGCCGTGCTCGACCTCGACTCTCGAAAGCACCGTTCCGTTCATTCTGCGGAACGTTACGGTGTGTGTGTCGGCGAACGCCTGCGCGGCGCAGAGCGCGAGCGCGGCAACCAGCATTATGGGGCATTTCCTCATGCGCATCTCCTTGTCCGGATTGTCGGCACCTTGTGCCGTTTGGCGACGACATTATAGGAAATCGCGCCAATGTCCAGCAACTCCCCGAACGGGGGGTTGGGGCAACGCAACGCCGATTCATCACCTTCGCCGTCCTTCCTTGCACCACGCCTGTTCAAACCAGCCTTGTTCTTGAGCGAAAATAAGGGCGCGGCAAATCCGCGCCCCGCGTCGAGCCCAATTCGCGGCTCGGCCTACGGCCTCGGGGGATACGCGCCCCCGTTGTCTCGTGCTACTCCTGGATGTCGATTGTGTACTTGAAGAACATCTGGGACGGGAAGACGTAGCCCGAAGACTCGCTCGCGGTGGGACGCCAGAGGCCGTCCGTAGCGAACTTCGTCATCGGGACGAGAACCGCGTTGCTCCAGTCCGTGAGGTCCTCCGTCGCGAGGATGCCGAAGGTTACGTCGTCGCGTCCCGTCGCGAGGTCGCGCGACTGGACGGACGGGTTGCCGTTCGCGTCGCGCACGACCTGGATTATCGGGTCGCCGACTGCGTCTGGC
>JAFRJH010000110.1 GCA_017432385.1 Kiritimatiellia bacterium | reverse complement strand
TTGCGTCAGACGCAAAGGGAAACGTCCCCTTTTGCTCATTTTGCTCGGCTACAGGCGGATGCCCAGGGCGACGGGGCAGTGGTCGCTGCCAAAGACCTCGTCGTGAATGGATGCGCTGGTCACGCGGTCGGCAATGCCGTCGCTCACCAGGAAGTAGTCGATGCGCCAGCCCGCATTGTTGGCGCGCGCGTTGAAGCGGTAGCTCCACCAGCTGTAGGCGCCGGCGAGATCGGGATGGCGTGATCGGAAGGTATCGGTGAAGCCCGCCTCGAGCAGCTTGGTGAAGCTCTCGCGCTCCTCATCGGAGAAGCCCGCGTTGCCGCGGTTGGGTCCGGGGTTCTTGAGGTCGATCTCCTCGTGCGCCACGTTGAAGTCGCCGCAGGTCACGACCGGCTTCTCGAGTGCGAGGCCGGAGAGGAAGCCGCGATAGGCGTCGTCCCACTCGAGCCGCGTGGCGATGCGCTTGAGGCCGTCCTGCGCGTTGGGGGTGTAGACGTCGACGAACCAGAACTTCTCGAACTCGAGCGCGCATACGCGGCCCTCGTCGTCCGCGACGCCGCAGCCGATCTGACGGATGACCCGCAGGGGTTCCTCCTTCGAGAAGACCGCCGTGCCCGAGTAGCCCTTCTTCCCGGCGTAGCTCCAGGTCTGATGGTAGCCGGGAAGGTCGAGCGCGACCTGGCCCTCCGAGAGCTTGGTCTCCTGCAGGGCGAACACGTCGGCATCGAACATGCGGAAGATGGCCTCGAAGCTCGGGTCCTTCTTCATGACGGCGCGCAGGCCGTTGACGTTCCAGGATACGAGGCGCAGTTCAGCCATGGCGTGCCTTTCCGGGAGGGTTCCGTTGGCTCCCATTGTGTCATATCCGGTGCCGCGGCGCCTATCCGAACAGGTACTCCTCCACGCGGGGCCAGTCGCGCAGAGCCTGCTCGTAGCCCAGGTCGTAGGAGCGCAGCAGCTCGGGCGTCTTGATGGTGGTGCTCTTGACCGGCATGATGTCGGGTCTGATCACCAGCGCACGCCCCTGCCGCTCGAGCTCCTCGACGTGCTCCATCTCGGCGTTGTAGCGCTCGTTGCGCGTCGCCATCGCCTGGAAGAGGGGCTCCATCCCGTGGGAGAGCACCTTGAAGACGGCACGCTCGGCACGTGACGGCGCCTTCTTGCGGTATCCATCCGGACGTGTCGCCACGAAGAGCATCCGCGCGAATCCCGCGTCCTCGGCGAGTCGGACGGGGATGCCGGCGCCGCGTCCCAGGCCGCCGTCGTACATGGTGAGCCCGTCGATCGCGATGGGATGCATGAAGCCGGGGAGCGTGGAGCTCGCGCGCACGCGGTCCATCATCGCGCGGAGGTCGGGCATGTCCGCCTTCTCCCACACCACGGTCTCGTCCGTCTCGGCGGCGAACGACTGGATGCGCAGGTCCGCGGGGTCGGCGCGGAAGGCCTCCCAGTCGAAGGGCATGTAGCCGTCCTCGATACAGCCCCAGTAGTCGTAGTCGGCGTTGAAGTAGCCGTGGCCCGCGATGAGGCTCCGGAGCCCGCCCGCTTCGGGCATCTTGTCGGGCAGCATGGTGAACGCGGCCTTCACGCGCTACCTGTCGCGGCTGATGAAGTCGACGGTGTGGCTCGCGCCGGCGCTGATGCCGCACACGAGCGGGAAATGAACGCCATTCTCGAGCAGCAGGTTCGCCATGCCCGCCGTATAGCTGGTACGGTATCCGCCGCCCTCGAACACGAGGGCGATGTCGTTCACGTTGCAGGTCGGCTCGGGCACCGTCGCTCCAGCCTTTCACGTCCGTCGGGGGTGGTAGAGTAGCCTCAACAATGATAGCGGGAAGGGGTTGCCATGGGACGTACGATCACGGATCCTGCAGAGGCGTCGAGGGAGCTCGCTGCCATCGTGGAGGAGGCGGGCAAGGTCTGCTTCTTCGGCGGAGCCGGCGTCTCGACCGCGAGCGGCATCCCCGATTTCCGCTCGCCCACCGGCCTCTACCACCAGAAGTTCAAGTACTCGCCCGAGACGATGCTCGGCCACGATTTCTTCTACTCCCACACCGAGGAGTTCTACGAGTTCTACCGTACGCGCATGATCGCGCTCGACGCCAAGCCCAACCGGGCGCACCTCAAGCTCGCCGAGCTCGAGGACGAGGGCAAGCTCACGGGCGTCGTCACCCAGAACATCGACGGCCTGCACCAGATGGCGGGCTCGCGCAAGGTCTTCGAGCTGCACGGCTCGGTCCACCGCAACATCTGCACCAGGTGCGGGAGGACGTACTCGGCCGAGTGGATCCTCGGCACCGAGGGCGTCCCCCATTGCGAGGACTGCGGCGGCCTCATCAAGCCCGACGTCGTGCTCTACGGCGAATCGCTCGAGGAGGCCTGCATCCTCGGCTCCATCAAGGCGATCGCCGAGGCGGATGTGCTCATCGTGGGCGGGACCCCGCTCGTCGTGTACCCGGCGGCGGGCCTCGTGCGCTATTTCCAGGGCGACAAGCTCGTCATCGTGAACCTCGAGCCGACGCCGCAGGACGCCTACGCGGACCTCGTCTGCGCCTGCGACATCGCCGCGGCTGTCGATTTCTAGAGGAGACGCCCTGCACACGCTACAATAGGGTTAGGCAAACGCAGCTGAAACCGTCCGGCGCACGCGCC
>JAFRJH010000109.1 GCA_017432385.1 Kiritimatiellia bacterium | reverse complement strand
GTCCCGTCGTTGCCGTGCCAGACCACCTCGCGGATCGACTCGCAGTCCTTGAACGCCCGGCCGCCGACGTTCGTCACGCTTGCCGGGATCTCGACTCCGAGAAGCGAATGGCAGTACTCGAAGGCATTGCCTCCGATGGTCTCGACGCTCGTCCCGATTACGGCGTTCGTCATCGAGGCGCAGTCGTAGAAAGCATAGTCGCTGATGTTCGTCACGCTGTTCGGGATGGCGACGGAAACGAGGTTCGTGCAGGAATAAAAAGCTGACCTCAAAATACTGCGGAGGTGTCCGTCGTCGGCAAGTTCGACCGTGCGCAGGCTCTTGCAGTTGCTGAAGGCATCGTTTGAAAGAGCGCCTACGCCGGAGACAGTGACGTTCTGCACGGCCTTGCTGCCAAAACCGGAAACGACAGTGTTTCCGTTGCCGGTGATGACCAGAGAGACCCAGTTCGTCTGGCCGCTGAACACGTCGCCGTTGATCGTCCCGTCGTTGCCGTGCCAGACCACCTCGCGGATCGACTCGCAGTCCTTGAACGCCCGACCGCCGATATTCGTCACGCTTACAGGGATTTCGACGCCGAGAAGCGAATGGCAGTACTCGAAGGCGTTGTTTCCGATGGTCTTGACGTTCGTCCCGATCACGGCGTTCGTCATCGAAGAGCACGTGTAGAAAGCATAATCTCCGATGTTCGTCACGCTGTTCGGGACGGCGACGGAATCGAGGTTCGTGCAGGAACCGAACGCCCATCCCGATATGCCGCGAAGATAGCCGTCGTCGGCAAGATCGACCGTGCGCAGGCTGTTGCAGTTGTTGAAGGCGCTGCCCGACAACGAAGACACGCCGGAAATGGTGACGTTCTGCACGGCCCTGTCGCCAAACCCGGAAACAACCGTATTGCCGTTGCCGATGATGACCAGGGAGACCCAGTTCGTCTGGCCACTGAACACGCCGCCGTAGATCGTCCCGTCGTTGCCGTGCCAAACCACCTCGCGGATCGACTTGCAGTCCTTGAACGCGTATCTGCCGACGTTCGTCACGCTTGCCGGGATTTCGACACCAAGGAGCGAATAGCAGTACTCGAAGGCGTTGTCTCCAATGGTCTTGACGTTCGCCCCGATCGTGGCGTTCGTCAGCGCGTAGCAGTCGTTGAACGCATAGCCGCCGATGTTCGTCACGCTGTTCGGGACGGCGACGGAAACAAGGTTCGTGCAGTCGTAGAACGCCCATCCCGATATGCCGCGAAGATAGCCATCGTCGGCAAGATCGACCGTGCGCAGGCTATAGCACTGTTTGAAGGCATCGCTCGCGATTTCCCCCACGCCGGAAAGCTCCACGCGCTGGAACGACTTGCCGCTGAAGCCGGAGACCCTTGTGTTCCCGTTGCCGTGTATGACGAGCGACGTCAGGTTCGTCTGTCCGTTGAGCATCCAGCCGCTGATGGCCTGCACGCCAGTGCCGATTGTCAGGCTCGCAATGGCCGGACAGTTGTTGAACGCGTTGTTCTCGATGTTCGTGACGCTGTCGGGGATTACGACGCTCGTGAGGTTCGTGCAGCCGTAGAACGCATTCTCCTTGATCACCTTCACGCGCGACGCCGCGCCGAAGCACGGGATCTCGGCGAACGCGCAGCCCTGGAACGCATAGCTGCCGACCTCCTCCAGCAAGTCGTCCTCGAACACGATGTCCTCGAGATTCGGATAGTTCTTAAAGCAGTAGCTTCCGAGGCTCTTGACGCCGCTGATCCGAATGTGGCGCGGACGCTGAGCATAACTGTCATATGAATGGACAAGCCGAGTCTGCCCGTTGCCGGAGATGACGAGCGTGTCGAAATCCGCCGACTGCTCCGGGAACATGCCGAGGTCAATCACGTCCGCCTGCGCGAGGATGACCGCGTTCGTAATCCCGGAGCAGGAGTGGAACACGTTGTTGGCGAGGTTCGTGACGCTCGCGGGAATGAGGATGTCGGCGAGTCCATTGCAGCTGCCGAACGCGTGCGAGCCGATGCTGCGGATCGTATCTGGCATCCGCAGCGTCTTAATCCACGACTTCCCGCTGAACGCGGACTCACCCACGGCCGTCACGGTGTAGTTCGTCCCTTCCGCCGTCACGGTCGACGGCAGCACAAGGTCTGCCGGTCCCTCGCCGGAATACCCCGTCAATGTGGCCACGCCGCCAGAGACGGTGAAAGACCAGTTTCCGTCAGTTAGCGCCTCCGCCTGAAAAACGAGGCAAAGCGCGATCGAAGCAATTGCGCATATCCGTTTCATTTGACTACATTATACCAAAACCACTTCTGAAAACGAAAGAAGAATGTTGTCCGATCTCGTAGCGGCATTACCCATTCGTGTATTGCGGACTTCGTCCGTTTTGGGTATAATCAGCACATCATGGCAGGTAAAACAGCATTTGTGTTTATTCTCGCGACGGCGGTCTCAGGCTGCGCGTCTTTCCGCCCGGGCGCCAGCCGTCCGGAAGGTTTCGTCACCGCAATAGGGAACACCCTGTACGACCGCGCGTCCGGTGGGCGTCCGATCGTGCTCAGGGGCGTCAACGCAGGGGGATGGCTGCTGACGGAGAACTGGATGTGCCCGAACAAGGTAGCCAAGACGCAGACGGAGACGTACGAGTCGTTCGCGGCGAGGTTCGGCGCGGAAAAGGCCGACGAACTGTACGACATCTACCGGGCGAACTGGTGGAAGGAAGAGGACTTCGCCGACATCGCGTCACTTGGAATGAACGCCATCCGGCTGCCGCTCGACTGGCGCTCGCTCATCGCAGAGGACGGCACGCCCATTGAAAAAGGGCTCCGGCTGGTCGACTGGTTCGTCGAGCGCGCCGGCGCGCACGGCATCTACACGATCCTCGACCTCCACGGCGCCCCCGGCAGCCAGAACGGACGCGACCATTCGGGGGAGGTCCGTTTCGCGAAGACCTTCCACGAAAAGCGCTGGCTTGACCTCACCTGCACGCTGTGGAAGGTCCTTGCGGCGCGCTACCGCGACGAGACATGGGTGGCGGGCTACGACCTCGTGAACGAGCCCGAGGGGCAGATTGGCGGCAAGACGTCGGCGCCCAACGTCGAAGCGGGACTCGACGCGCTGTACCGTGCGGTGAGGGAGGTCGACGGACGGCACCTAGTGTTCATCGGCGCGTGCTGGGATCCCGTGGACCTTCCCCCTCCGTCAAAGTACGGATGGACAAACGTCGCCTACGAGTACCATTTCTACGCCTGGGGGCAGGGGGACGACCCGCAGGGCATCCTCGACAACCTCAAGATGCACCGCGACCGTGAGCACGCAACCGGGCACGGCGTCCCGGTATACGTCGGAGAGTTCACGTTCTTCGACGAACGCGCCTGGCCGCCGTGCCTAGAGCTCATGAACGCCGAGGGCTGGAGCTGGACGCTCTGGACATGGAAGAACACGAATCCGAAGCACAACTGGGGAATCAGCCGCGGCCGGTTCCACTCGGACGACACGGACGCCCTTCCCGGAGACGGCTTCGAGACCGTCAAGGCCAAATGGTCCGCGCTGGGCGAGCCCGGAGCGTTCAGGATCAACGAAGCAGTCGCCGGCGCGCTCCGCCGGGCATGCGGGCAGGCGGTCAGCCCTTCTGCCGTATCGCCTTGATGAGCTTCGGGATGACGACGTTGAGGTCGCCGACGATGCCGTAGTGCGCGACCTTGAAGATCGGCGCGTCCTTGTCCGTGTTGATCGCGATTATCTTCGCAGAGTCCTGCATTCCGGCGAGATGCTGCACCGCGCCCGAGACTCCGCAGCTGATCATAAGCGCGGGGCGGACCGTGACGCCGGTCTGGCCGATCTGGCGTTCGTGCTCGCAGTAGCCGAGGTCGACCGCCGCGCGGCTGCCGCCGACGGCGCCGCCCAGAACGGCGGCGAGGTCGTGCAGGAGCCTGAAGTTCTCCTTCGAGCCTACGCCCGCTCCGCCGCAGACAATGACGCGCGAACCCTTGAGGTTCACGGACGAGACCTTGCGGACGATGTCGACGACCTCCACGGGGATCTCGACGCCGTCGAGGCGGGAAGAGTGCCTCGCGAGCTCGCCCGAACGGCCCTCCTCGCGCGGCAGCGGCTTCATGACGCCCTCGCGGACGGTCGCCATCTGCGGCCAGTTGCGCGCGTTGACGATCGTCGCGATGATGTTGCCGCCGAAGGCGGGGCGTATCTGGTGGAGGACGTTTGTGAAGACCTCCTTCGTCTTCTTGTCCTCGTAGTCGCCGATCTGGAGGTCGGTGCAGTCCGCGGTGAGTCCGCACCTGAGCGCCGAGGCGACTGACGGGCCGAGGTCGCGCCCCATGTGCGTCGCGCCGAATATCACGATCTGCGGGTTGACCTCCTTGACGAGCTCGACCATCGCATGGCGGTACGCCTTGTTGCGGTAGACCCTGAGCGCGGGGTCGTCGACCAGGTGCACGACATCGGCGCCGGCCTCGAAGAGAGGCTTCGCGAGCGCCTCGACCCCGGAGCCCATGAGGACTGCCCCGACCCTGACGCCGAGCTTGGACGCGAGCTCGCGGGCCTTCCCCAGAAGCTCGAAGGGGACGTCGGAGAGCCTGCCCTCCTCCTGCTCCGCAAAGACCCAGACTTCGCCTTGTGTGTTCTTCATGCTGTCCCCCTTAACCGATGGTGTGGTCCTTGATGAGTTCCGCGACGAGGCCGCCTATCCCCTCGTCGGTCGCGGCGACCTCCTTGAACTCGCCGCCGGCAAGGACGACGGACTCGATCTTGTTGACGCTCGTCGGGGAGCCGGCGAATCCGCAGCGGCCGTCTTCGCAGCCAATCGCCGCGCAGTCGAGGACCGTCGGCTCGGCGTTCTTGTACTTCATGACGCGGCGCATCTCGAAGGGCCTAAGCTCGCCGAACTTCTCCGTCACCGTGAACAGGGCGGGAAGCTTCGCGCGGCAGGTCTCGACTCCGGTCCCGATGTCGCGGACCGCTATCGCGGTGTCGCCGTCGAGGTCGAGCTTCTCAAGGTAGGTCACGACCGCGCAGTCGAGCTTCTCGCCGATCTGCGGACCCGTCTGGGCCGTGTCGCCGTCGATTGCCTGGCGTCCGCAGAAAACGAGGTCGGGGTTGAACTTCCTGACAGCCTGCGAGAGGATGTAGCTCGTCGCGAGGGTGTCGGAGCCGGCCGCCTTGCGGTCGGTCACGAGAACCGCCTCGTCCGCGCCGCACGCAAGCGCCTCGCGGAGAATCGCGGACGCCGCGGGCAGCCCCATGGTTATCGCGACGACCCTGCCGCCGTAGCGTTCCTTGACGGAAAGCGCCGCCTCAAGGGCGTTCCTGTCCTCCGGGTTGAAGATCGCCGGCAGCGCCGCCCTGTTGATGGTCCCGTCGGCCTTCATGGCCTGCCCGGTCACCTTCTTCGTATCCGGCACCTGCTTGATGCAGACTACACACGTATATCCGTTCATAGGCGGGTATTATACCAAATATCCAATGTTTTTTGTTGCACCTGGAATCAGAAGAACAGATCGCGCTCGCCGCGGCATGTGGCCTCGTACTGCTTCATGACCGTCGGGTAGAACTTGGGGAGCCACTCCTTTATCCCGGCGAGCTCCTTCTCGATGAGCTTGTCTCCGATCGCGCGCGTCTCGTCCGACGCAAAGTCGTCGAGCCATTCGCGGAAGGTCAGGACGGCGTTGATCTTGCAGAACTTGCCTTCGCGCCCGGTCTTCAGGGCGTCCATGATGCAGCCGCCCGTGCGCCCGCAGCGGTAGCCCGCCGTGCAGAAGCTCGTGATCGTCCCGCGGGAGGCGAGATAGCGCACCATCTCGTCTATGGAGCGGTTGTCGCCGAGCATGAACTGCTGGCGGTCCTTCTCCTGGTGCGCCTCGTCCGCGAAGTCGCTGTAGCCCTTGATTGCGATGTTGCTGGAGCAGTCGAGCTGCGTCATGCCGTGGTCGAGGACGCGGTTGCGGCTCTCCGGGCTCTCGCGCGCCGTCACGATCATCCCCGTGTACGGCACGGAAAGCCGGGCGATCACGAGGATCCGGGCGAAGGTCGCGTCGTCGATGAGCCACGGCGACTCCTCGGGAACCTTCGTGCCGCTCGCCGGCTCGAGGCGCGGGAACGAGAGCGTGTGGGGGCCGATGTTGAACCAGCGCTCGAGGTCGCGCGCGTGCATGACCGTCGCGAGCAGCTCGTAGCGCCAGTCGCAGAGTCCGTAGAGGACGCCGAACCCGACGTCGTCCACGCCAGCCTCAAGGCAGCGGTGGAAGCACGTCGTCCGCCAGTCGTAGTCGCCCTTCACGCTCCACGAGGGATGCATCTGCTCGTAGAGCTTCCTGTTGTACGTCTCCTGGAAGACCTGGAAGGTGCCGATGCCGACCGACCTGAGGACCTTGAGGTCCTCGACCGGAAGCGGCGCTGCGTTCACGTTCACGCGGCGTATCCCCACCGGCGCGCCGCTCTTGGGCGCCCTGACCTGTCGGCCGTAGCACGTCTCGATCGTCTCGGCGATGTACTCGGTCGAGGTCGTCGGATGCTCGCCGTAGACCGCTATGAGGCGCTTGTGCCCGATGCGCCCGGCGAGGACGTCGATCTCCTCCTTCAGCTCGTCCATCGTCAGGATGCGGCGCTTCTGCTCGGCGTTGCCCTCGCGGAACCCGCAGTAGCGGCAGCCGTTCACGCAGGCGTTGGACATGTACAGCGGCGCGAAGACGACGATGCGGTTGTCGTAGACCTTGTGCTTGATGCGGTCCGCCGCGGCGCGCATCTCCTCGAAGAGCGCGGGGTCCGTTACCTGCATAAGAACCGCCGTCTCCTCCGGAAGAAGCGTCTCGCAGGTCGACTCGCTCTTCGCGATTATCTCGCGGACGCGCGCCGGATCGGGCTCCTTCCCGTCCGTCTCCGCTATGAGCCGCCGAATGAGCCCGTCGTCGATGAAATGCTTTCCGCCGGGAAGGTACTTGTCTATTTCGCCGCGGATTATGAAGTTTTTCGTGTAATCCGCCGCGTCCTTGAATTTCCTGATCCTTGAGAAATCCGCCATTTTCGCCTTCTTTCGTAAGATGGCCGGTATTATACCACTAAAATCATCCCCTGAATATGAGGAACTTCCGCACGAAGAAATTGACCATAAACGACACGAGGACCTCTATTACCACCGCGGCGGAGGTCATCATCCCGCACCAGGCGATCAGCAGGCTCTGCACCGAAAGCGCTATGAACGTCGCAAGCGCCGCGGCGGAGTAGAACATGCCGAACTCGACGTACCAGCGGAACCTCCCGGGACGGAAGACGAACCAGCGGTTCATGAGCCAGCAGAAGACGTTCGCGACCGTGAAGCCTATCGCCGTCGCCGCAGCCGCCAGAAACCAGCGCGAGGCGAACCAGGGCTCCCCGCCCGTGAACTCGGCCGCCGGAAGCGAAAGCGCCTCGACAGCCCAGTCGCCGGGCGCGAGGCACCTGAGGAAGGTGGAGGCGCAGAGGTAGAAGAACGCCATCTGAACCAAGGTCGCCATCACGCCGATGGCGCCGTACTTGACGAACTGCCAGAACGGCCCGCATTCGTGCGAAAGGACCTTCCGCACGAACGCGACGAAGCCGGACGGGCCGCCCATCACATTCCGCTGCGGCCGCGGAGCGAGCCGTGCGAGAGGAAGCCCTCGTACTTGCGCACGAGCAGGTGGCTCTCCATGATGCGGAGAGTGTCGAGCGCGACGCCGACGATAATGAGGAGCGACGTGCCGCCGAAGAACGAGGCGATTGGCCACGGTATGTCGAGACCGCCCATGAGGAGCATCGGGATGAGCGCAATCACGAGGAGGCCGAAGCCGCCGATTAGCGTGATCTTCGTCATCAGGTCGTCAAGGTACTCCACCGTGGCGCGGCCGGGGCGGATGCCCGGGAGGTAGCTGCCCTCCTTCTTGAGGTTCTCGGAGATCTCGACCGCGTTGAACTGCGTCGCGACCCAGAAGAACGTGAAGAAGAGGATGAGCACCGCGTAGATCGTGAGGTGCAGCGGTCCGTAGGAGTTGGCGATGTCGTTCGCGTAGCGGTAGACCGCCGACGTGGACGGGAAGAGCTTCATCACAACCGCGCACGGAATCTGGATGAGCGGCTGGGCGAAGATGATCGGCATGACGCCCGCGTAGCTCACGCGAAGCGGCATGTACGTCTGCTGCATACCGTAGGTGCTGCCGCCGCCGACCGAGCGGCGCGTCGAGTGGATCGTGACCTTCCTTACGCCCTGGACGAGCATGACGGTGCCCATCACGACGAGGAGGAAGAAGCAGATCAGGATCACGAGCTCGGCGTAGGACGCCTGCGCGTTCGCGCTGTCGCCGCCGACGCCGAAGTATCGCTCCCACGCCTGGAAGAGAGCCTGCGGGAGACGCGAGGTGATGTTGATCATGATGATCAGCGACGCGCCGTTGCCGATGCCGAACGTCGTGATCTGGTCGGCGATCCACATGACGAAGAGCGACGCCGCCGTCATGCCGATCACGGTCATGATGTTGAAGCCGATGCCGGGATTGACGACGATCGCCTTGCCGGCGGGCACGGGGAGGCCGAGCGCCGCGGGGTGGGAGAGCGCCGTCGCGATGCCCCACGCCTGCACGACGCAGAGGACGATCGTGAGATAGCGCGTGATCTGCGCGAGCTGCTGACGGCCGTTCTCGCCCTCCTTCTTGAGCTTCTCAAGAGCGGGGATGACGGACGACAGGAGCTGGATCACGATCTGCGCCGAGATGTACGGCCAAATCGAGAGGAAGCCGATCGCGCACTGCCCGAGCGCGCCGCCGGAGAACACCTCGAACCAGTCGAGAAGCCCGCCCTGCGGACTCTGCTTGAAGTTGGAGATTATCTCGTTGAGAACCGTCCAGTCGACGCCGGGCGTCGGAATCTGGGACACGAGGCGGCACACGAACACGAGACCGAGAGTGATGAAAATCTTCTTGCGCAGCTCCGGGATGCGGAACACGTTCGAAAAGCCCTTCGACATCGACATGGTTGTTTGTTTCTCCTTCTTTCAAGAAATGTTTGGATATTATACCAAAATTCATTCGCCTCTTTCAAGGTCGCGCCGCATCGCCTTTTTCTTCAGCGCGTCGCGCTTGTCGTGGAGCGCCTTGCCGCGGCACACCCCCACCGCCACCTTGATGCGCCCGCCCTTGAGATAGACCTTCAGCGGCACGAGCGTGAGCCCCTTCGCCTCGGTCTTGAGCCGGAGCTCCTCCACCTCCTTCGCGTGGACGAGGAGCTTGCGCATCGACTTGGGCTCGTGGTTGAAGCGGTTCCCGAACTTGTACGCCGCGATGTCGGCGCCGACGAGCCACAGCTCGCCCTTCAGCACGGCGGCGTATGAGCCCGCGAGGGAGACCGACCCGTGGCGGACCGACTTCACCTCGGTGCCTGTAAGCACTATACCGCACTCGATCGTGTCGAGTACGGCATAGTCGTGCCTTGCCTTGCGGTTTTCGGCGAAGACGGGATTGAACTTCTTCTCGGCCACCTCAGTCGGCGTACAGCGAATTGACGTTCGTGTGCTTCATGTTCCACTTCGTCTTGGCGTCCTCGGCCTTGGCGATGGCGTCGAAGTCGATCTCGGCGATGAGCTTGCCCTCGGCGACCTCGGCGAGAGCTATGTCGCACTTGTCGATGTCGAGCGCGGAGCGGTGGTCACGGATGTCCTTGTCCGTAAGAAGCGTCGACGGATTGATCAGCGGCTTCGCGCCGTTGATGAGCTTGCGTTCGCGCTTGGAAATCAGGTTCACCAGCACCGGCGTGGAGGGTATCTTCTCGTGGGCCTTCTTCAAAAGTTCGCTGTTCATGTCTGCTTTTCTCCGTTGAAAGGTATATTATATCAAATTATTTCACCTCGCGGTAGGCGTCCATCGCTTTTTTCCAGGCGGCGCTCCCGAAGAACCCGCACGGCCTGAACTCCGGGCAGAACCCGCGGTACACGCATTCCGGCACGCAGCAAGCCGCGACCTCGGGCTCCTTCTCGGCTATCGCGTCCACAACCGCCTTCCACGCCGCGCGCGTTTCGGGGCTCGCCTGGCCGCAGAGCCGGCGGCGCGAGATGAACATGACGGACTGGGCGTTGGCGAAGCACTCGTGCACGACAGGCGCGTCCTGCGTCTTCGCCGTGCGGTCCTCGCCCGTGCGGTCGGTGCGCTGGGTCGAGACGAAGTGCTCGATTCCGAACTTGTGGCGGACGAAATGCACCGAGACCCAGTAGGGGAGGTCCTCCCACTTCCAGTTGAAGCAGAGCTTCCTGATCGGCGAATGCTCCGCGAGGAGGATGCGCTTCTTCCACCTTGAGCTCGGCTCCTTGGTGCCCTCGTCGAGCCGAATCGTCGTCCTCGCCGCGTCCGCGACCTCGCGCCACGTCCCCTTCACCTTGAGAAACTTGATTTTCATGGTTCCGTATTATACCAAATCCGCGGCGGTTCCGCCGCGCATCACGGGCGCGGCGGACCTCAGGCGAAGACGGCGCGGCAGTAGATGCCGCTCGGACAGGGGAGCGAGCGGCCCTCCAGCAGCATCTCGCCGGACTCAAGCCGCGCCGACGGCCACAGCTGCGAGAGTATGTTCTCGGCGACGATCTGGGAAAGACCCGGCGTGTGGCTCGAGAACAGGACGAAGAGCGGCCTGTCCGACAGCAGCTCCGCGACGAGGCCCAGCGTGTCCTTCAGGTCCCGCTCTATCTTGTACATCTCGCCGCCAGCGCCGCGCCCGAACGTAGGCGGATCGAGGATCACGGCGTCGTACCGGCGTCCGCGGCGCACCTCCCGCTTCATGAACTTGTGGGCGTCGTCGACGATCCAGCGCACCGGCCGGTCGGCGAGGCCGTTGAGCGCGGCGTTCCCCCGCGCCCACTCGACCATGCCCTTCGACGCGTCGAGATGGCAGACCTCGGCGCCGCCGAGCGCCGCCGCGACCGTCGAGCCGCCGGAATACGCGAACAGGTTGAGGACCGACGGACTGCGTCCCGCCGCCGCTGCCGCATCCCTTATCCACCGCCACTGCGCACGCTGCTCGGGGAATATCCCCAGATGTCCGAAGTCGGTGCCGCCCAGCCGGAACCTCTGCCCCGCCGTCTCTATCGTCCACTCCTTCGGCAGATTCCCGCGTCCATGCCAGCGGTTGCCGTCCTCGCGGTCGAACGACGCGTCGGCGCGCGCCCATTCCGCCGCCGGGAGCGACGGACGCCACATCGCCTGCGAGCACGGGCGGGCGAGCACGTACCTTCCGAAGCGCTCCAGCTTGCGCCCGTCGCCCGAGTCCAGCAGCTCGTAGTCGTCTTTCATCGCGTCTTTCCTTTCATGGCTGCGTCGTAGTCGACCTCGACCGGCACGTCGGGAAGGCACTTCCGCCCCGCCACGGCCTCGTCGAGCTCCCGGGCGCGGTCCTCGTCGTACCACCAGTGGGTGAGCACGCCCTCCTCGTTGGAGTACTTTGGAAGGACCGTGTCCGGCATGCCGAACTTGTTCCAGTAGAGAAGCCTCGTGTGGTCGATGTTCCAGAGAAACGCGAACGGAACCTCCTCAGCCACCAGCCGGTCGATCTCGCGGTATGCTGCGAGACGCTCGCTTGCGGAATCCATGGACTTCTCGGCCTCGATCAGGCGGTCGACCTCGGCGGACTTGAACCCCACGGTGTTGTCGCTCTGCCTGCGGTCCGCCTCCGACGAGAGCCACGCCGTCTCCGGCGACTTTATGCGCCCCGCGCCCCAGCTCTGCCATGTCATGTCGAAGTTGAAGGAGTCCATGTCGCGCATCCACTCCGCGAAGTCCTTGCGGACGATCTCCATCCCGATGCCGAGCCGGCGCAGCGCGGAGTCGAACAACGAGAGGAACTTGTCCTCCATCGGGCTCCGCGAGAGGAACGTGAAGCGGAATTCGCGTCCACCCTTCGCGAGATTCCCCGTCTTCGGGTCCTTCGCGAACCCGGCCTCGGCGAGAAGCCTCGCGGCGCCGTCGGGATCGTACAGGAAGAGCGGGTTCCCGCACGGATGCCCGTCGTCGTAGACGTCCTGGTAGAAGGACCTCTGGAGGAAGTATTCGCCGCACATCATCGTGCGGTTCATCGTCTCGCGGTCGACGAGCTTCGCCATCGCCGTGCGGACGCGGCGGTCGTCGAACGGCCAGCGGCGCATGTTCATGGCGAACCCCTGGAACCCGACGGGGTTGTGGTTCCGCACCCTCCTCCGGAGTATCCAGTTGCGGTCGAACCGCTCGCCGTGGGTCTCGGCGGACATGATGCGCGCGCTGTAGACGGGGTAGACGTCGATCTTGCGCTTCCTGAGGGCCTCGAACGCGTTCTCGTTCTCGGCGTAGTAGCGCATGACTATGCGGTCGAAGTTGCAGGTGCCGCGGCACGAGGGCCGATCCCCGCGCCACCACCCCGGCACGCGCTCGTACTCGGCCTCGACCTGTTCGTCGACGCGCCTAAGCCTGTACGCGCCGCCGACGGGCGCTCCGACGAGCTCAAGCGCGTTGAAGTCGCGGCCCTCGAAGGCGTGTTTCGGCAGCACCCAGAACTGCCCGCAGCAGCCGAGGTGGCGCCAGTCGCGCGGGGCGTCGCCCTTGCGCCGGAAGCGCACGGTCAGCCGGTCCACGACCTCGGGGCTCTCGAACCGCCCGAGGACGAGCTTCCACGGACCGGTTCCGCTCGCCGGCGCCGTCACCGTGTCGAAGGTCCACTTGACGTCGTCGGCCGTCACCGGGACGCCGTCGGACCATCTTGCGGCGGGATCGATCTCGAACACGAACTCCCGCCCGTCGTCCGAGACGCCCCACCTCCGCGCCAGGCACGGCTCGAAGTCCAGCTCGGACTGCCCGTCCGCGAGAAGCGGCTCGTACATGAGCGAGAACATCATCCTCGTGTAGGAGTTGTTGTCCACGTACGCGTTGAGGCTCTTGGGAGGATTCGCCCCGTTGAAGCGGATCGTCCCGCCCTTCCTGGCGCGGGGCGACGCGACGGGATCCGGCCGCTCCGTCCATCCCCCGGCCGGAAACCACGCCATGTCCGCCGCGGCGGGCGGACACGCCAGCGCGGCGGCAAGCAGGAGTGCGCATGCAGGAGTTCTCATGTCCGCTATTCTACCAAATTTCCCGCCGGCGCGAGCGCCTCGCGGACACGCTCCATCGTCCGCTTCACCTCCGGCGAGTCCGGCAGTATCTCCAGGGCCCGCTTCGCGTACGGGAGCGCGCCGGCGGGATCGCCGCGCCTGAGACGGCACTGCGCGAGGTTGTTGAGGACGGCGGGGTCGTCCGGACGGCGCACGCGGCAGCGCTCGAGGTACGCCTCGGCGCGCGCGTACTGCCGCTGCACGAAGAAGTCCATGCCGATCGCGAAGTTCGCCGCCGGGTCGTCCGGCGAGACGTCGAGTATCCTCAGCGCGAAAACACGCGCAAAGGCGAAGTCGGCGCGCACCAGTCCGAGCTTCAGCCCCTCCTGGGCGGTCATGCGCTCCAGACGCCTCTTGCTCGCCCATGCCATCGTGGCGCGGATGCGCGCGAGCGCTCCGTTGTGCTTGTCCAGCTCGTCCGCAAGGCGCGTCTCCTCCATCGCCTGCTCCGTCATCCCCTTCCCGTCGTACGCCTCGGCGCGATGGCGGGAGAGGACCGCAAGACGCCACTGGGCGAAGAGAAACGCGTTCCGGAGCGTGCGGTCGGATATGCCGTCGGGATTCCCGGACTTGTAGAGCGCCACAACCCTCTTCGCAAGCGCACGCCCCGCCGCGGCGCCCCTCTCCTCGTCGCCCGGTTCGAATCCGGCCGGACGGGCCACGAGCCCCGAGCACGCCGGCATCGGCCGCCCGTCGCGCCGCCACACCTCGAAGCCAATCTGGATGGCGTAGTGCGCCGCCTTGTCCGGACGCGAGCGCACCCACGTCCGCAGCGCGTCCGGAGCGCCGCACTCGAGAAGCACCCTGTCCGCCGCGTTCGCCGCTCCGCGCGTGCGCAGATACGTCTCGCGCGGATCCGCCGCGCCGCCCATGAGCGAGAGGGCCCGCAGG
>JAFRJH010000108.1 GCA_017432385.1 Kiritimatiellia bacterium | reverse complement strand
GACGATGCGGCGGATGCGCTCGGCGTCCAGCTTTATGTAGCCCGGCTTTTCGGCCATGCGCCAGAAGAGCGCCACGGCGGACGCGAGCGTGTCGACGGCGCGGCGCATCGCCTCTTCCATGTTGTCCGTGTCGGCGACGAGCCTGTCGAGCTGCACGAAGACCGTGGCGCTTGCCGCGGTCTCTATGAGCGACATGACGCCGCGTGCGTTCTGCTGGCGGGGCTCGCCCTCGAAGGAGAACGGCGTCGTCGCGAAGACGATGCAGGGGATTCCGCGTCCGACGAGGTGCTTTGCCGCCTCGAGCGTCGCGCCGCCGCCCGTGCCGCCGCCCAGGGCGGTCACGACGACGGCGAGCCTCACGCCGTCCGTCGCGTCGTCGAGGAGCTGCATGGAGTCCTCCGCCGCGAGCCTGCCCTGCACGATGTCGCCGCCCGCGCCGTGTCCGGAGAGCCTGTCTCCGCCGAGGAGCACGAAGGCTCCGTCGCCACGGCCGGTGGACGCGTCGGTGTCGGCCGTCAGCAGGCGGAGCCCCTCGCCGAAGGCGCGTCCCACGCCGCGGGCGATGGCGGAGCCCGCCGTTCCGATGCCGATGAGGAGCATGGATGAAGTCTCGTTCATTTCAGCAGCCCTCCGAAGATCGTCCTGAATATCGACCTGTCCTCGCAGTTGCGGTGGGCGTAGAGAAGGGCGCCGGCCGCGGAGGCGAACGACTCCGGCCGGGTCTCCTGCTCCAGTCCGTCCACCTGGATGGGCGCGCCTGGGCGCACCGGCATGCCGAGCTCGCGCTGTATGAGCGCGTCTATCCCGCGAAGGGCCGCTCCGCCGCCGGTTATGAACGCGCCGGCGTGCATGAGGTGCAGCAGCTCCTCGTCCTCGAGCTTCCTTCTGAGTATCTGCATGAGTTCGCGGAGCCTTGCGTCGACGACGGTGTCGAGGGCCCGCCTCGAGACGGTGCGCGACTCCATGAGCGGCGAGGAGCCCGGGATCTTCACGCGCTCGGACCTGTCGCCGCCGCCGATTACGGCGGACGCCTCGCGCACCTTGAGCTCCTCGGCCTGGGCCTGCGTCGTCTGGAATGCGTAGGCGATGTCGTTCGTCACGTGGTCGCCCCCGACGCCGATCACGCCGGCCTGCGCGAGGTACCCGCCGGTGTACGCGGCGAAGCCGGTCGAGCCGGCCCCGAGGTCGATGACCAGCGCGCCGTCCCTGCGGTCGGCGCTGGAGAGCACGGCGTCGCCAGCGCATGTCGCGGCGAAGAGCGGGTCGATTATCTCGAGGTGCGCCTCTCCGGCGGCGGTTCGCGCGTCGTTGATGCGGTTCGCGTCGGCGTGGATCTGCAGGGTGTTGAGCTTGAGGACGCGGCCCGACATGCCCTTGGGCTGGACAATGCCGCCGAGGGAGTCGATCTCGAAGCCCTGGTCGACGATGTCGAGGAGCTCCCGGTCGCGTCCGAGCGCCATCGAATGCGCCGCCCTTGTCGCGTCGTTGATGTCCTCTCCGCTCACCTTCGATCCGGTGACCGAGACCTGCCCCTGGAACCGGTCGACCTTTATGTGCTGGCCTGAGACGACGAGAAAGGCGTTGCTGACGTTTAGGACGTTGCCCGCCTTTCTCTGCTTCTCCTGGATTCCCCTGAGGACGCTCCGTATCGACTGCGTCGCCTGGTTGATGTCGAGTATCTGGCTCTTTCTGACGCCCGTCGACGGTATCTCCGCGTGGCCGAAGACCCTGAGCCTTCCCCCCTCGCCCGCCTCGCCGACGGCGAGCACTGTCCTTGCGGTCCCTATCTCTATGGCGGCGTATACGTTCGTGCTCATTTTATCGGAATTCCCGTGTTTGAGGTGACCCTGCCCTGTATCGTCGCGTTCCACCGGGTGGCGCCACCGTCGAGATTCGCGTTGACGGAGTCGCGGACAAGCGAAAGCTGCTCGTCGAGCGCGGCGTCGGACGACGTGGTCGGCGCGTCCATCCCGTCCCATTTGAAGTCGACGGTCGCGTAGTTGCGGCCGAGCGTCAGCTCGATCCAGTCGTGCGGCGTCACGTCGAGGCTTATCACCTGCAGAGACGCGAAGTCCCTGGTCGCCGCGTCGATGATCTTCAGCGCCGCGCGCGCCCGCCCGGAGAGGCGCTTGCCGACGGGGGTCGAGGCCCCGCCCTTTTCAACGATGACCGGCAGGAGGGCCGTTCCGGCCTGCCTGAGGAACACGACGCCCTCCTGGTCGACGACCCGCCCGGACGGGCCTGCGCCGCGAACGCCCATCCGCGCGACGGGCTCGCGCTCCTCGACCGTTATCGACACCCCGTCCGGAAGGTGCCGCTCGACTGTGAGCGAGCGTATGTTCGGCAGCTTCTCCATCACCGCGCGCCTTTTCTCGGCGAAGTCTATCAGCGCGAGGTTCGCGCCCCTGCGGAGCCCGAACTGGTCGAGTATGAGGCCCGCCTTGATGTTCGTGCCGGTCGTCACCGTCACCTGCCTTGAGACGTCCTTCACGACGCACTGCTCTATCCACAGCGCGCGAAGCCTCGTGTACGCGACTGCGCCGCCGACAGCGAGCGCCGCGAGCGCCGCGACGCCGAGCCCGAAGAGCCACCTGCGCCTGGCGCCGCCCGCCTCGCTGACGCTGTTCGCCCTCGCCGCGGAATGGAGTTTCCTCACCCTGTTCCTCTTCATGCCCATCGCCCGCCGCCCCCTAGTCGTGCGCCGCGCACGCGAGTATGCGTTCGCAAACCTCCGCGAACGAGAGCCCCGTCTTCATCCCCGCCTTCGGCACGAGGGAGTGCGAGGTGAACCCGGGGGACGTGTTGAGTTCCAGGACGTAGCATCTGCCCAGCGGCGACACTCGGAAGTCCACCCTCGTCACGCCGCGGCACCCGACGGCGGCATAGGCGTCGAGCGCCGTCTTCTGCAGCCTTTCCGCCAGCGCGGCGTCCTCGAGGAAGGGGTACTTCGTGTCCTCGGAGTCGTACTTCTCGTGGTAGCCGTACCATCCGCCCGCCGCGACTATCTCTATGACGGGGAGGGGCTTTCCGTCGATGATGCCAACCGTCATCTCGCGGCCGTGGATGAACTCCTCGACGAGGATCTGCCCGCCGGACTTCATCGCCGCGAACGCCGCGTCGCGCGCCGCCGGCCAGTCCTCGGCCTTCGCCACCTTCGATATGCCCACCGAACTGCCGTCCGCCGGAGGCTTGACGACGGCGGGGAGCGGAATCGGGGAGGCCGGCGAATCGCGGTCCGCGAGGCCCCATGCCGCGGTCGGGATGTTCTTCATCTCGAGGACCATCTTCGTCTTTATCTTGTCCATGGCTATCCGCGAGGCCGCGGCGCCCGGGCCGGTGTAGGGGATGCCCCGCGCGTCGAGCGCGGCCTGCACGCCGCCGTTCTCGCCCCACCCGCCGTGCAGCGCGATGTAGACGGCGTCGACGCCGGCGAGTTCCGGCAGGGAGTCCTCGTCCAGCACGGTCGGCACGACCTCGTAGCCACCCAGCGACGCGAGCGCTTCGGCGACGTTCCTTCCGCTCGCCAGGGAGACCTCGCGCTCGCTTGTGGTCCCCCCCATGAGTACAGCAACTTTCTTCATTGGACGTATTATAGCAAATCCAAACCGCGCGCGCTTGCGGAATCGCCGTGTCGCCGTCCGCCGGCGCCGCGCCGGCGCCAGGGCAAATAAGTTGACATGTCAAGTGGGTGGACCGCGGCGCGATATGGTATACTATTTGACAACCGGAGCAACAAACAATGAATAAATCGCTGTTCTACATCGTCGTCGTCGCCGCGCTCGGCGGCTTCCTCTTTGGTTTCGACTCGGGCGTCATCTCCGGGTGCGAAAAGGCCATCCAGGCTGAGTTCGGGCTCTCCGCCTTCTGGCACGGGCTCATCGTCTCCGTCGCGCTGATCGGCACCGTGATCGGCGTCTTCGGCGCCGGCGCGCCGTCCGACAAGTGGGGCCGCCGTCCGACGCTGTGGCTCATGGGGACGCTCTTCCTCGTCTCGGCGGTGGGCTGCGCGTTCACCCCGACGGACACGACGCTCGGGCCGCACCTCCTCGGCTGGTTCCGCTTCATCGGCGGGCTCGCGATCGGCGGCGTCTCGGTGGTCGTTCCGCTATACATCGTCGAGGTCTCGCCCGGGCGCCTGCGCGGGCGCCTCGTCGCGACGAACCAGCTCAACATCGTATTCGGCATCCTCATCTCCTACGTGTCGAACTACTTCGTGGCGCGCTGGATGTCGGTCGACGGCGGCTGGTTCAACAACATGTGCCAGTGGCTCGCGGGCGTCTTCGCCTCGAACCCGATGACGGTCGAGATGGTCAAGTGGCGCGTCATGCTCGGCATGGAGTGTCTGCCGATCGTCGTGTTCATGGCGCTCCTCACCACGATCCCCGAGTCGCCGCGCTGGCTCGTCCGCGCCGGCCGCAGGGACGAGTCGGAGCGCGTGCTCACGCGCATCGGCTTCGCCGAGCAGGGCAAGACGATGGCGGACATCATCCGCGAGATCGAGGAGTCGCTGAAGGATGTCGGCTCGGGGACGAGCGTCGCGCTCTTCCAGCGCAAGTACCTGAAGCCCATCCTCCTCGCGTTCTTCATCGCCTTCTTCAACCAGGTCTCGGGCATCAACGCGATCAACTACTACGCTCCGCGCATCTTCGACATGATCTTCGGCAAGGGCAGCGAGATGGCCTCGCTCGCCGGCACGATGGGCGTCGGCACCGTCAACCTCACGTTCACCATCCTCGCGTTCTTCATCATCGACAAGTTCGGCCGCAAGGCGATGATCATCGGCGGCGCGACCTTGATGATACTCATGCACTCGCTCGTCGCGTGGCAGCTCTCGCTCGGCGACAAGTGCAATTCGACGCTCGCCGTCCTCGGCATCCTCGGCTTCATCGCGTTCTTCGCCTGCTCGTCGGGCGCGGTCATCTGGGTGTACATCTCCGAGGTCTTCCCGAACGCGGTGCGCGCGAAGGGGCAGGCGCTCGGCTGCTTCACGCACTGGTTCATGTGCACGATCATCAGCTGGGCGTTCCCGGTAGTGGCCGAGAGGGCCGGCACCTGGGCGTTCGGGTTCTTTGCGTTCATGATGTTCCTCCAGCTCCTCTGGGCGATCTTCTTCATGCCCGAGACGAAGGGCGGCACG
>JAFRJH010000107.1 GCA_017432385.1 Kiritimatiellia bacterium | reverse complement strand
TGCATGACGGCGCGCGCCCCTACGTCACCCCCGAAGTGATATCCGAGGTCGTCAAGCTCGCGAAGCGCGTCGGCGCCGCGACAGTCGGTAGGCGCATGACCGATACCGTCAAGCGCGTCGAGAAGGGGTCCGTGGTCGCCGCGACGGAGGACCGCGAGAAGCTCTGGTCGGTGCAGACGCCGCAGGGGTTCCAGATGAAGACCATCCGCGCCGCGTACAAGACGCTCGGCAAGAGGGAGGTGACCGACGACTGCCAGGCCGTGGAGATCGCGGGCGAGCAGGTCAAGCTCATCGAGAACCTCAGGCCCAATTTCAAGATAACAACAGTCGAAGACCTACAGATAGCGGGAGCGCTGCTCAAGTAATGTCAAAGATAGCCATACTCGGAGACATACACTCCAACCTCGACGCCCTCGAGGTCGTGCTTGCGGACTGTCGCGCGCAGGGCGTGACCGACTACCTGTGCACTGGGGACGTGGTGGGCTACAACGCCTGCCCCCACGAGTGCATGGAGAAGATCCGCGAACTCGGGTGCCCCGTCATGATGGGGAACCACGACTTCTACGTCTGCTCTGAGCAGAACCTGGACGACTTCAACCCGGCGGCCGCCATGGTGGTCGAGTGGACGAGGAGGCAGCTGACGGCCGACGAGATATCGTGGCTGCGCGCGCTTCCGTTCACGACCACGGTCAAGGGGGTTACGCTCGTGCACTCGACGATGGACAATCCGGAGAACTTCGGATATGTCTTCGACAACCTCCAGGCGGATGCGAACTTCGTCATGCAGAAGACGCCGCTCTGCTTCCACGGCCACACCCACTGCCCGATGATCTACGAGAAGTCGATGTCCGGCGTGTACCGCATCGACCCCCAGGACTTCAGGCTCCAGATGGGCCGCAAGTACTTCATCAACGTCGGCTCGGTCGGCCAGCCGCGCGACGGGGACCCGAGGGCGACGTACGTCATCTACGACAACATGGCGAAGACGATCCAGTACCGCCGCCTTGAGTACGACATCCCCGCGGCCCAGGCCAGGATCCGCGCCGCGGGCCTGCCGGATCGCCTCGCCGAGCGCCTTCAGTACGGGCACTAGCCGCGGCGTTTCGACGCGCGGTACTCCGCGAGCCCCCGTCTGCGCAGGGTGCAGGCGGGGCATTTGCCGCACCCCGCGCCCGGTATGCCCCGGTAGCAGGTGACGGTTTCGTTCTCGATGAGGTCGATCAGCCCGAGCCTGTCGGCAAGGGCCCATTCGTCCGCCTTCGTCCTGTGCATGAACGGAGTCACGATCCTGAACGGCCATTCCATCGCGAGGCGCATCGCCCGCTGCTGGGCGCGTATGAATGCGGCGCGGCAGTCCGGGTAGCCGGAGTAGTCCGCCTGCGAGACGCCGGTGTATATCTCCGTCGCGCCGAGCGATTTCGCCCACACGCCCGCCGCAAGGAGGAACATGGCGTTGCGCCCCTCGACGACCGTGGTCGGACAGCCGGCGCCCCTGGCCTTCGCGATCTTCGCGTTGTGGTCGAGCAGGGCGTTCGTGGTGAGGTCGCCGTAGAAGCCGAGCCGCACCACCTTGTGCGCCGCGACGCCGAACCGCTTCGCGAGCCGCCGCGCGAACTTCGTCTCGACGGCGTGGCGCTGCCCGTACTGGAACGTGATCGCCGCGACCGCGCCGGCACTGTGTTTCCTGCAGGCGAGGGCGAGGCAGAGGGCGCTGTCCTGCCCTCCGCTCAGCACCACGACCGCCCTGGCTCCTTTCCCGTCAGTCATCCCTCGGGCCTCCCTTTCCCGTTGCTCCGGCGCGCGGCCGGTCGTTCCGCCATGCGCTCATCGACATGCCGGTCTTCTTTCTGAAGAGCTTCCTGAGGGAGTTCGGGTTCGAGAACCCGCATATGTCCGCGAGCGCCTTCAGGTCCTGCCTTGGGTTCGTGCGCAGGGCAAGCATCGCGCGGTTCATGCGGACGGAGTGTATCTCCTCCATCATCGACCTGCCGGTGGCCTCGCGGAACCGCAGCTCGGCCATCCTGCGCGAGCACGAGTACCTGGCGAGGACGTCCTTCGACCCGATGCCGGAGCAGGCGTTCGCGCGTATGTACTCGAGCGCCGCCTCGGTCTCGCGGTCCCGCCTGCGCATTGTCCGCGAGGACGCCCGGCGAATCACGGCGAGCGGACCGAAGGTGAGGTGCTCGGGCTTCGTCCCGGGGTTCGCGATCCTGCGCGCCAGCAGCTCCGCGGCGAGATAGCCGCCGTTGTGGAAGTCGGCGACGACGCTCGTGAGCGGCGGGACGGTGCTCTCGCAGATGGACTCGCGGTTGTCGACGGAGACGACGGCAAGCTCGTTCGGAATCCCGATGCCGGAGAAGTTCGCCGCCGTGATGACCTCCGCGCCAAGCCTGTCGTTCGCGGCGAAGAGGGCGCATGGCCGCGGAAGCTCGCTCACCCAGGCGCGGAGGTCGCGCTGGTATTCCAGGGAGCCGGGGTCCTTTGCCGCCGTCTGGAACTCCGCGAAGCCGTGCCCGTTGATCGCGAGGGCCTTCCGGAATCCGATCATCCTGTCGTCGCTCCAGAACCTCGGCTCCGGCCACGGGACGAACGCGAAGTTGCGGTATCCGGTCGTGAGGAGCTCCTTCGCGGCCAGGCGCGCCGTCTCCACCGAGTCGTGGCTCACCGAGAAGCTGTCCGCGGAGAGCGTCTTCGGATTGCGGTCGAGGAAGACGGTCGGGACGGAGGCGAACGTGGATTCGTCCAGCTCCGCGTTGCTTCCGCCGCATTCGATGATGACGCCGACCGGCTCCCAGAACTCCTTCAGCTCGGCGAAAGCCCTGCGGTCCGGCAATCCCTCCACGACCTGGACGTGCCAGGACGCCTTCGCGGCGAAATCCTGCACGCCTGCGAGCCGCAGGTCGTTGTTCGCCTTGCCGGCGGACTGGAAGTATAGAACCGTGTCCATGCCGGTAATTTTACCAGAACCGCCCCTTCGATGCAAACCAGCGCCCGCCCCGGGCCCAACGCCTCGCACCCAACGCAGACCCTCGGCCCGCCCTGTCCTTTGCCCGGATTTGGTATAATGTCCCCGGGGGGCGACGTGCGGGGCAAGGCGTCGCCCTGAACCGGTACGGCAAAGTCGAGGGGAGGGCGGAAATGGCGACGATGCAGGGTGAGGACG
>JAFRJH010000106.1 GCA_017432385.1 Kiritimatiellia bacterium | reverse complement strand
GACCTCGGCCGCGTCGTCATGGCGCTCCCCGGCCGCGTCGACAGCCGCTCCTCGCAGGGCTGCCTCGCGCTCCTGCGCGACGGCGCGCGGCTCGTCCGCGACGCGCGCGACATCGAGGAGGAGCTTTCTCCTGTCGCCGCACCGGCACGCGTCCGCGGCAGATCCGCCGCGGAAGGAACGCTCGCCGCCGCAGCGGCGGCGGACGCGCCGCGACCGTCGTTCTCCGTCGAGGAGGCGATGGTGATGAAGTTCGTCGATCTCGAGGGCGTCTCGATGGACGAACTCGTCCGCCGGACGAAGCTTCCGGCCGAGAAGGTAAACTCACACTGCATGGCGCTCCGGCTCAAGGTCCGTGTCCGCTTCTTCCCCGGCAACCGCGTCGCTCTCCCCCGTGCCGAATGACGGCCCTGTTCGGCGCGTTCCGCGCATGCGTGAAATGCGCCGCGCCACTTGAACAGGGCATGCAATAATTGGTATAATTACCCATATGCTAACATTGATCATAGCGGTTTTGTTCGCCTCCGGCTGCGGAGCTCTCGCGTATTGCGCGGCGGATCTCGGTCCCGGCTGGAGCATTGCAATTGGAGTAGCCGGATTCGCAGCCTTCCAGGCCGTGTTCGGGATCGTCGTCAGGAAACGCGTCACGCGCGACATGGAGAAGGTCCAGCTTATCCTCACGGAAGGCCAGAAGCGCCTCCAGCAGAAGATGCAGCGCTGGCAGGTGCGTCCTCCGGGAAGCATCCAGGAGGCGCAGCGCGAGATCGCGGCCGACACCAGGGTCTTCGTAAAGGAGGCGCTCGCGCAGGCCGACACGCTTTCCAGGTACCGTCTCTGGATACCGATGATCGATCGCCAGATCGCGACGGCGAAGCTCCAGCTCAACTGGATGATCAAGGACTGGCGCGAGGTCGATGCGCTCATGCCGAAGGCGCTCTTCCTTGATCCGACGATGTCCGCGATGAAGCTCGCGAGGATGCAGATGCTCGACGCGCCGCTCGACGACATATCCAAGGCGTACGAGAAGTCCTCGCGGCGCCTCAAGTACAACCAGAACGTCCTTCTGGCCGCGTGCTACACCTGGATACTCGTCAGGCGCGACAAGGTCGACGAAGCCTTCAAGGCGCTCACCGAGGCGCTGAAGAACAGCGACAACGATGTCCTCAAGCGCAACCACGAGGAGCTTATGAACAATCGTGTGGCGCATTTCAACAACTCGGGTCTGGGCGACCAGTGGTATGCCCTCGGGCTCGAGGAGCCCAGGGTAAGGGCGCAGCGCCAGCGGAGCGTGTATCGATAACGCCGGGCAGGGGGGAATCATCATGGAGGAGACGGGAGTATGATGTATCGCATGGTGTGTCTGTTGGCCGCCTGCGCGATTCTTGCCGCGGAAGGGTCGGTCAAATATGTGGACTCGTTCGACCTTTCGGGGGCGACGTGCGGACTTGGCAAGCGGCTGCAGCCGCTCAAGTCCGTCGATGGCCACGAGCTGACGGCGTCGAGCAACGTCTACGCCCGCGGCTTCGGCACGCGTCCCGAGAGCGCTGTCCTCTTCCGTACGGACGGCAAGGTGGAGTCCTTCGACGCGCTTGTCGCCATCGACGACGACGCGAAGAACGCCGGGTCCGGGAAGAGCTACGGCAAACCGACGGCGCAGTTCCGCGTCTGGGCCGACGGGAAGATCGTCTGGAACTCCGGCGACGTCAAGCTCGGACAGAGGCCGGTCGAGGCGCACGTCGTGCTCTCTGGCGCAAAGGAGATCGTCCTCGAGACGACCGGCGGCAAGGAATGGACCGCCTACGACGCGGCGAACGCCGACTGGCTCGACGCGCGCTTCACGTGCGCCGAGGGCGCGAAGCTCGAGTGCGTGAACGATCCGTCGCTCGTGGCGCAGCTTGGCATCCTCACGCCCGCCGAAAGACTCGAGCCGCGCATCAACGGCGCCGACATCTGGGGCGTGAGGCCAGGGCATCCAGTCATCTTCCGCGTCGCGACGTCGGGCGAGCGTCCGATCAAGTTCTCCGCGAAGGGCCTTCCCGAGGGCGTGACGCTCGACGAGAAGGGCGTCCTCCGCGGTGTCGCGCCGAAGACGCCCGGCGACTACGACATCGAGGTGACGGCCGAGAACGCGAAGGGCAAGGCGACGCGCACGATTCGTCTCGCGGTTGGCGACACGATCGCGCTCACGCCGCCGATGGGCTGGAACAGCTGGAACACGCTCTGCTACCGCCTTACGCAGGAGAAGGCGATGGCCGCGGCGAAGGCGATGGACGAGTCCGGGCTTGCAGACCACGGATGGGCGTACATCAACCTCGACGACTGGTGGGAGATGAACAACTCGACGAGCCCGCGCGTGGAGATGCGCAAGAACGACTATGGCGGGCGCGAGGACGTCATAGGCCCGGCGCGCGACGAGAACGGCAAGATCAACCCGAACCGCTCGTTCCCCGACATGAAGGGCATGACGGACTACATCCACTCGCTAGGGCTCAAGGCCGGTCTCTACTCCTCGCCCGGGACGCTCACGTGCGGCAAGTGCGAGGGCAGCTACGGGCACGAGCTTCAGGACGCCGAGAGCTGGGCCGAATGGGGTTTCGACTACGTCAAGTACGACTGGTGCAGCTACGGCAGCGTCTTCAAGGAGGAGACGAAGGACCTCACCAACGGCGTCGCCGGCGTCGAGGAGAAGCGCCGCGAGGCATACGCCAAGCCCTACCGCGTCATGAACGAGTGCCTCAGGAAGCAGAACCGCGACATCCTCTTCTCGTTCTGCCAGTACGGAATGGGTAACGCAGAGCTGTGGGCGCGCGAGACGGGCGCCAACTGCTGGCGCTCGTGGGGCGACCTCAAGGACTCCTGGCACTGGATGGAGCTGGCCGTGGAAGGGCACCTCGGCGGAGAGTACTGGAAGTACAACGGGCCCGGATGCTGGGCGGATCCCGACATGATGATCGTGGGGCAGCAGCTTTCCTTCGGCTTCGACCATCCCACGTTCCTCACGCCGAACGAGCAGTACACGCACGTTTCGCTCTGGGCGATGGTCGGCTCGCCGCTCCTGATCGGATGCGACCTGACCACGATGGACGCCTTTACAAAGAACCTCCTCATGAACGACGAGGTGATCGCCGTAAGCCAGGACCGCCTCGGCAAGACGGCGAAGCGCATCCGCAAGTGGGACGCGGAGAACATCTGGGTCCGTCCGCTCGCGAACGGCTTCACGGCCGTTGCGCTCGTGAACCGCTATCCATTTGCGCGCGAGATCAAGGTCTCGTTCGGGGAGCTCGGACAGAGCGGAGAGTGCTGGGTCAAGGACCTCTGGACGCAGAAGTGCGAGGGCAGGCACTCGGGCTTCTATTTCGCGACGGTTCCGGCGCATGCGACCAAGCTGGTGAAAATGCGCGGCGTGGACTGCCCGAAATGCGACTAACTTATGGTATAATTGCAGTATGGCATCGACATCCAGACGGAACGGCGGTAGATGAAGGCGCGCAAGGCGATCGTCTTGGCGGCTGGTTTGGGGACGCGCCTGCGCCCCCTGACCTGCGCTTTGCCGAAGCCGCTCCTGCCCGTCTGGGGCGTGCCGATGCTGACGCGCGTCGTCGACGTCCTGCGCGGATGGGGAGTCGAAGAGATCGCCGTCAACTGCCACTACCTGGCCGACCAGGTCGAGGAGTGGGCCCACGGCTATTCCGCCGCGAACGGAATCACCGTCAGGACGAGCCGGGAGGAGACGATCCTCGGCACAGGCGGTGCGCTCAATCCGCTCCGCGACTGGATCGGCGGCGAGGAGTTCTACCTCGTCAACGGCGACATCGTCTTCGATGGCGTCGAAGGCTGTCCGTTCTCTCCGTTTGCGGAAGGTGACGGGGCCATCGCGCAGTGTCTCGTTACCGAGGTCGGGCCGCGCACAATCGAGGTCGAGCCGGAGTCTGGATTCGTCACGAACTGGAAGAGCGACGACGCCGGCTGGCCGGGCACCTTCACATACTGCGGAATCGCGCTTCTGAAGCCGGAGCTCCTCAAGTACGTCGAGCCGTCGGGGTTCTCCTCGATCGTGCAGGCCTACGAGCGGGCGATGCAGGACGGGCTTTTCGTCAAGGCGGTCGCGCCCGACGGGCTCGTCTGGACGGACGCCGGCACCATCTCGAACTACATGGACGTCAACCGCGACGGCGACGAGAACGCCTTCGAGGATAGTCCGCAGGTCGCGCGCGCCCTCGCGGCGACGGCCGGCCGCGGCGGTTCCGACGCGGTCGAGTTCATCGGCGCGCGCGGGAGCGACCGGGTGTTCTTCAGGGCGGGCGGGCGCGTGATTGTGCTGCACGACGACTCCAAGCGCGCCGAGAACGCCCGCTATGCCGGCCACGCGAGGTGGCTGAGGGACGCGGGCGTCCCCGTGCCGGAGGTCTTTTCCGACGATCATGCTGACTCGACCACTGTCTTTGAGTGGGCGGGAGCGGAGCGCAGGATGTCATTCGAGGAGTACGCGAAGGCCGTCGAGGCCCTGTACGTCTTCAACACGACCCTCGACAGGTTCGGCGAACCGCCGGACGGCCTGGAGCCAGCGTTCGGTCCGGATCTCTGGCGCTGGGAGCGCGAACTCTTCATGAAGCACTGCCTCGGCGAGCGCTTCACGATGGAGTGCCCGACGGCCGTCGTCGCCGAGCTGGAGGCCGTCGCCGCGCGCCTTGACCCGGAGCCCGTCGCGCTTGTCCACCGCGACTTCCAGTCCGCGAACATACTCTGGAAGAACGGCTCGCTTTCGATAATAGACTTCCAGGGGATGCGCCGCGGACCTGCCGTGTACGACCTCGCCTCGCTCCTCTACGACCCGTACGCGTCCGTCACCCCCGAGCGCCGACGCGCGCTTGCCGCGCTCTACGGAAAGCTCGCGGGGCGGCCCGGCATCGTGGACGTGCTTCCATTCGCGGCGGTCCAGAGGCTTGTGCAGTGCCTCGGCGCCTACGGGCGGCTCGCGTCCGTCGGCCAGCCGCAGTTCGGGAAGTACGTGCTCCCCGCGCTCGAGAACCTGCTCGCTGCGGCGGACGAGGCGGACCTCGACGCTGTCGGGGCGCTCGCGGAGGACCTGATCTCGAAGGAGCAGGGGCGTCGTCGCCATGCCAACGGCTGCAGCTGCGGCGGACACGGGGAGGGCGAGGCATGAAGGCCATGCGCTCGTTCTTCGCAAGGGTCAGGAAGTCCGGCGCAAGGCGCCCGGACGCCGTGAGGACCGTGGCGATGGGCCGCGAGCGCGAGTTCGAGGCGTGGGACGTCGGGGAAGACACCTACATCTTCGAGAAGGGGGTCGCCACGCACCTCGGCGAGCATCCAAGCGTGCTTCTGGCGGAAAAACGGGACCTCGCGCGGCGTGCGACTGGGCGCGTGATGACGGTCACGACGGGCAACCACTCCGTCGCGGCGTTCCCGCTTCTGGACGGACGGTTCTGGAAGCTCTCCCGCCTCTCGTCAGCCAGGCGCGGCGAGACGCTGATGCACGCGATCCTCTGCGCCAACATCGTCAACGACAAGATCGAGATATCCCAGCGCGAGGTGCCGTCGAAGCGGCTGTTCAAGGCGGACGGATGGCTTGTCGGTGCGGCGGGCTTCTCGCTCGCCGACATCGTGATGGGCGAGCGCAACGACATGACGCTCGAGCACTACCGTTCGCTCGGCCAGGAGTGGCGCGTGAAGCCGCTCGCGTGGACCGAGAACGAGATGCGCGTCGCGCTTGCCGCGGCGAAGAAGCGGATCTCCTCGAAGATAAGCTACTACCACTCGATGAAGGGCGTGCACTTCATCTCCCTTTCCGAGTTCCGCCGCTTCGCCGGACTCGCCCGCACCGAGCCAGACGAGTTCGTGAAGGGGCTGAAGGAGATGGTGAGCGTGTACGAGGGCAACCAGTACACGTTCACGCGCATGCCGAAGTACCGCGGCCACCACGAGATCGAGTTCTTCGGGACGCGCCGCGGGACGGCGGTCGAGAAGATCGTCCCCGAACTCGAGAGCCTGATGGAGGCGATTGCGCTCGGCAGGATCGATCCGGAGGGGATTGCCGCCAGGATCGACGGCATAGCCGCCCTCTACGAGTCGCTTCTCACGAAGCCGGAGCTGGCGGACGAGACGGGGCGCGTGTTCGCGGAGACACTGTACATGCACATCACCGGCGAGATATACTCCATCGTCGGCGAGGGCTCAACGCCCGCTTTCGACGACCGCAGGACGGCGCTCCCCGGGGCGACGTTCGTCGAGGGCAGGCCGGTCTACCACCCGGGCATGGACTCGCGCAGCGAGGTCCTGCTGTCGAACGTCCGCGGGCTGATGTCGAAGGACGAGGTGATAGAGTACGCGAACGTGTACGAACTCAGGACCGGGGATGACGACGTCCCCACCGGGAAGGGCAAGACCCGCGAGATCGTCTACAAGACGAGCCGCGGTCCGCTCGAGCACAGCCTCATCGAAAAACGTCTCTCCCGCGCCGTCAGGGGCTACGGCAGCTACATGCTCGCCCGCGTGGAGGCGTTCAAGGCGATAGGGATCGCGATGAGCGAGTACAGGCTCCTCCGCCGCCGCGCGACGTCGGGGAGGCGCCCCGTGGACTACTACATCCGCAAGCGCTGCGAGGGCGAGCCGATGGAGGCGATACCAGCCAACTACTTCTGCAGCGTCGACGACTCCACCGTCGAGGAGAAGGAGGTCGTGCTCGCGCTCGCGACGCTGATGGGCGACGCCGCGGCGCAGAACATGGCGATGAAGAAGTTCGACCCGAAGACGAAGACGCCGCTCTACGGGATAGGCAAGGAGATATACGAGTTCGAGTACGACATCATCGCGCAGCGCGTCGTGCCGAAGACGGTCTCGACGTGCTCCGTGCGCGGCAGCTTCGGATGGCCGTGCCTGGACTACACGGACGAGAACATAAACGCGATGGCGTCGTTCTACCTCGCCTACTACGCCCACGCCCTCAAGCAGTACCAGATGCGGCACAAGGTGACGATGGCCGAGGTCGCGGAGCGGTTCATGGGCGGATTCGAGTTCCGCACCCACGCGATGGAGTGGCAGCTCTCCGTGATGCGCGACAAGTTCGAGGATTTCCGTCCGGACCTGCCTTCGATGTTCGGATTCAACCGGAAGTGGCGCTTCGCGATGTGGTCGCTAGAGCGCCAGGCGAGGCGACTGCCGATATTCAGGAAGATGTTTTTCAAGAAGGTTGCGATCGAGGAGGGAGATGAAGATCTGCGGAATAATCCCGAGTAGGTTCGGGTCGAGCCGCTTCCCCGGGAAGCCGCTCGCGATGCTGGCCGGAAAACCGCTTGTCGCGTGGGTCGTCGAGGCCGTGAAGAAGGCGGACAGGCTCGACGAGGTGTTCGTCGCGACGGACGACCAGCGCATAGCGGACGCGGTGGCCGCGCACGGCGGAAGGGCGGTGATGACGCCGTCCGAGCTCCCGAGCGGAACCGACCGCGTCGCCTTCGCCGCGCGCGAGTTCTTCGGCGGCGACTTCGCCGACGACGACATTCTCGTCAACGTGCAGGGGGACGAGCCTCTCATAGACCCTGCGCTTGTCGACGCGCTTGCCGCGAAGCTCGCGGACGACCCGCGCTGGGACATGGCGACCGCCGTCTCGCCCATCCGCGAGGCCTCCGACTTCGCCGCGAAGTCCGTGGTGAAGGTCGTCCTCGACCGCGACGACGGCGCGATGTACTTCTCCAGGGCGCCTATCCCCTGCGACCGCGACCGCGAGCCCGACTTCGCGTCCGGGCTTTTCGTGAGGCACCTCGGCATCTACGCCTATCGCGGCGCGTTCCTCAGGCGCTACATCGCGGAGCCTCCATGCGAACTCGAGAAGACGGAGAAGCTCGAGCAGCTCAGGGCGCTCTGGATGGGCGCGCGGATCGCCGTCGTGCGGACGGAGGACCCCGGCGTCGGCGTCGACACGCCAGAGGACGCCGTCCGGGTGGAAAGGCTGCTCCTTGAACGAGCGAACGGTTAGCAGGTTCTGCGTTCGCAGGGCGTTCGTCGACTCTCTGCCCGTGCTCATGGGCTACACGACGATGGGGTTCGTCGCTGGCGTCCTGCTCGCGGCGAAGGGCGGCCTTGTCCTATCCCCGCTCTGGGCCTTCCTTACCTCGTCGCTGTGGGTCACGGGCACGATGAGCATCGCCGGCGTGCAGCCCATTTCGGAACGAGCGCCCCTCTACGCATTCGCGGCGATGACGCTCGCCGTCAACTTCCGCTACGCCTTCTACGGCTTCTCGATGCTGTCCCGCTGGCGGTCGGCGCCGTTTGCGAGGAAGTGCTACCTGATCCTCATGCTGACGGACGAGAACTACGCGCTGGAATCCTCCTGCCGCATCCACGAGCCGAAGGCGTACCTCCGCTACTGCACCGCGATATCCGTCTTCAACCACTCCTACTGGATCGCCGGCGTAGTGGCCGGCGCCGTCACGGTCTGCCTGCTCGGGTTCGCCGTCGACCCGGATACGATACGACGCCACACGAACGGGATGGAGTTCTCGATGGCGGCGCTCTTCCTCGTCATATTAACGGACCAAATGAAAGGATTGCTGAGGCATGGGAAATGAGATACTCTACATGCTCGGAGTCGTCGCCGTCGGATTCGCCGTCAACTTCGCGCTTCGCGCGCTTCCGTTCGTCCTCTTCGGCTCGTCGAGGCGTGAGCTGCCGGCCTGGGTCGGCAGGTTCGGCGACTTCGTCTCCCCCGTCATAATCGCCGCGCTCGTCGTCTACTCCTACGCGACGCTCCGCACCGCCGCCGGCGCGCCGTGCTGGCTCACGCCTTGGCCGTACCTCGCCGGGGCGCTCACGGTAGCGCTCCAGCTCCTCTTCCGCAACCCGCTCGCGAGCATCGTCGCGGGCACGGTCGTCTACATGTGCCTTCTGAACTGCGGATGCCGCACCGTCGTGAACGAGGTCGAGTACGACATCGACCATCCGCTCATCCGCATAAGCGCCGACGGCTCGCTCTACTTCAAGGACAGCCCGGTACGCGATCCGAACGAGCTGGCGGCTCTCCTCAGGAAGAACAACGTCCCGAAGGACGCGACGATATACATACTCCTCGACGAGGGATACAACGACCAGCGCGCCCTCTGGGTGCTGAGGCACAACTACCTCACTCGCGCGGGCTACCCGCGCTCGGCGTGGATCCACAGCCGCCGCGCGGTATCCGGAAGGCCAGAGGAGGTCGGCCGCTCGCTCGGCGGGTCTTCGACCCCCTATGAGCGCGTTCCGCGCCGCGGCACCGAGACGAATTTCAGGAGGTGACGCCATGACGGAATTCGAAGCCCGCGAGCGGATCGAGTTCCTGCGCCGCGAGATAGACCGGCACGACAGGCTCTACTACGTCGAGGCCCGGCCCGTGATTGGCGACCGAGACTACGATCTCCTGTACAACGAGCTGCTGTCGCTCGAGAAGGACTGGCCTCAGTTCATGTCGCCCGACTCTCCGACGCAGCGAGTCTCGGGCGCGCCCGTAGACGGCTTCGTCCAGGTCCGCCACGATCCGCCGATGCAGTCCCTCGACAAGACCCACTCCAAGGGCGAGCTCGCGGATTTCGACGCGTTCCTCCGGAAGGAGATCACTGGCTTCACGTACCGGGTGGAGCCGAAGGTGGACGGCGTGTCGATGAGCCTCCGCTACGAGGACCGCCGCCTCGTCCGCGCGGCGACGCGCGGCAACGGCGTCGTCGGCGACGACGTCACGGCGAACGTGCGGACGATCCGCGCCGTCCCGCTGACCCTCCCCGGCGAGGCACCGGACGTTCTTGAGGTGCGCGGCGAGGTGTATATGACGCGCGACGGATTCATCAGGCTGAACGAACGCGAGGAGGAGGCGGGGCGCGATCCGTTCGCCAACCCGCGAAACGCCGCGGCGGGCTCGCTCAAGCAACTCGATCCCCGCGAGGTCGCGGCGCGTCCGCTCGACATCGTCGTATACAACGCGGGCGGTGCAGGATGCGACGGCTTCGAGACGCACGGCGAGATGATGGAGGCGTTCCGCAGGTGGGGGTTCCCGGTTCCGCCGTGGTCGAAGACCTGCGGAACGATCGACGAGGCGTTCGCGGCGATCGACGAACTCGAGGGGCGGCGCCACTCGTTTCGATTCGAGATAGACGGCGCGGTCCTCAAGGTAGAGGAGCGCAGGTTCTACCGGCTCCTCGGCGCGACGGCGCACGGCCCCAGGTGGGCGCGCGCCTACAAGTACGCGCCCGAGCGCGCCGAGACCGTCGTGCGGGGGATTACCGTCCAGGTCGGGCGCACCGGCATCCTCACGCCCGTCGCCGAACTTGAGCCGGTGGAGCTCGCAGGAAGCGTCATCGCGCGCGCGACGCTCCACAACGCAGACCAGGTCGCGCGGCAGGACATCCGCGTCGGCGACCACGTCTGGCTCGTGAAGGCGGGGGACGTCATTCCCGCCGTGGAGTCGAGCATCCCCGAGAAGCGCACGGGCGCGGAGAAGGTCTTCTCAATGCCGGACCGCTGTCCGGTCTGCGGCGGCGACGTCAGGCGCCTCGACGGAGAGGTGGCCGTCCGCTGCGTCAACCCCGTCTGCCCCGCGCAGCTCCAGCGCAGGCTCGAGCACTTCGCCGCGCGCGGCGCACTCGACATAAAGGCGCTTGGCGGCAGGATCGCGGACATTCTTGTGTCGAAGGGAATCGTCAGGGATCCGCTCGATCTGTTCACGCTCGACTACAACGCGCTCGCATCGCTCGACGTGGGCGAGGAAGGGACCCCGCGCAAGTTCGGCAGGAACGCCATCGGCATGCGCGACGCCGTCGCCGCTGCGAAGACGCTTCCGCTAGACCGCTGGCTCTTCGCCATCGGGATTCCCAATGTCGGCGTGACCGTCGCGAAGGACATCGCCGCGGAGCACGAGAGGTTCAGCGACCTCGCCGACTCGCCGGTTCTCAGGGCCGTTGTCGAAAACGACGCGAAGAAGGGGAGGGATCGGAAGATCCTAGCCATCAAGGCGGAGGCCGCCAGGGCGGTCCTTGCGTTCTTTGGAAGCGGATACGGCAAGGCGTTCGCGGAACGCATGCGCGCGCTTGGCATCGACCCCGTGCGCGGCGAATCCGCCGCGGTCGCCACAGAAGGTCCGCTCGTCGGCGCTGGATGCGTCCTCACGGGGACGCTTTCCCGTCCGCGCGGCGAATACGCCGCGCTCATCGAGAAGGCGGGCGGCATCGTGCAGAGCGCCGTCACTTCGAAGACGCGCTATCTCATCGCCGGCGAGAACGTCGGGGCGACAAAGACCGAGAAGGCCCGCGCCCTCGGCACCGAGGTCATCGACGAGGCGCGCCTCCTCGAGCTCCTCGGCGGCGACGTTTCCGCGCCCGCCGCTACGCCGCCACGGAAGCCTCCTGCAGTCACTCAGGCATCCCTGTTCTGACCTGCCGTCGGAAATCCTTGCCGAAAATTTGGTATAATTGCCGCCGAAGGGATAACAGCACGGTATGGACGGCGGCATCATGTCAATGACAGGCGCCCTGCGGCACGAAATGTCGCAGACGATGACGCTTTCGCCGCAGATGAGGCAGGGGCTCAAGATGCTTTCCATGAACCTGCCAGAGCTGCGCGCGGAGCTCTACCGCGAGATGGACGAGAATCCGTGCATCGACGACGTGGAGCAGACCCTGACGGGCACCACGGTCGAGGAGGCTATCGGCAGGAAGGAGCAGGATGAAGCGAAAGGGGAGGAGTTCCCCGACGAAGACTATCGTCCGGAGTTCGGCACCGCCGCACCAATGACGCGGGATGTCGACGCCGACGAGCGAAGACAGCGGTTCTTCGATTCCCAGACGAAGGAGGAATCGCTTGAGGAGCATCTGATCAACCAGCTTCCTTCTTCCGGCATCGACGACGCCGACATCCCGCTTGCCGAAATACTCATAGGCGAACTTGACGACGACGGAAGGTTCACGGGCTCGATCCCCGACATAGTGATGGCGACCGGCGCGAGCGAGACTAAGATACGGGAGATCCTCCGTGCCATATCCGACCTCGACCCAGCTGGCTGCGGCACGACATCGCTCAAGGACTGCCTGCTCGCCCAGATGG
>JAFRJH010000105.1 GCA_017432385.1 Kiritimatiellia bacterium | reverse complement strand
TCCGAGGCAGTCCCAGTTCGCGGCGAAGATCGCGATGATGCCGAGTCCTGTCAGAAGCGCGCCGAATGCGCCGGCGATGACCGCGCCCCAGCCGATTCGCGACTCGTTCACCGGATAGCGCGCAAGGAGCGCGTCCGCCGTCGCCGCGTCGACGGCACCTTCAGACCGCCACTTGGCGATCTCGCCTCTCAGCCATTCCTCTTTTTTCATCTTGTTCTCCTTTTAGATTCCAGACCGTATTCTCGAGTTGTTTTAGACAGGATTGACAGGATTTACAAGATTAAGAATGTTGCTTACGTTTCCCTCAATCCTGTTAATCATGTAAATCCTGTCTAAAGCTTCTGACGAATACCGGCCATTCAAGCTGCAGGACGGCAAGCGCGGTGTCGGCTATGTAGCCAAGGCCGCTTTCCGCTATTCCTCCCTCGCGCGGATGGGCGGTGCTCCGCCACCTCCACTTGCCCTCTTTGTCCTGCACCGTCCCGCCAACAAGCAGACCTTTGCGCACCGCATCCTTCCGTGCAGCAAGAAGCGCCGTCCATGCACCTGCATCAGCCGTTCCGTCCACAAAGACTTTTCTGTGCAGCTCCCAAACATCGTAGTACCCGTTGTCGCCTTTGCCATGTCGGGCAAGCATGGTCTTTGCGCATTCAAGGCGGGCATCCAGATCGGCAACCGCCAATCCTGCGTCTTTCGCGTCGTTAAGCGCCATGACGATCCAGCGAAATTGCTCTGCCTTCTTCTCGTCCAGTTTGGCAGCAAGTACGGACTCGGATTCCATTGCCACGGCTTCTTTTACCACTCGCGCCGTGCACTTCTCCGCAAGTTCGCGAAAATCCTCTCTCCGCGTGTAGCCATAAGCCGAAGCCAGCGCGTCCGCCGCGATGAGAAACACCCGTGGATCCTTCTTGTCATCGTCGTCAAGCTTTATGGCCGCTTCGCCTGCGTCGGCACGCGAGACAAGATAGTCAATCCCCTTTCCGCACATCTCGGAGAACTCCGTGTTGCAACCCGGCAAGTCGCCGCGATGCAGAAGCGCAAGGACTGTCAATGCCGTATTCGCAAGGTCGCTCCCGACGGCGGAGATTTGTCCGGTCGCATTTTGCTCTTCCTTCAGGCTACGAAGCAATTCCGAAACCATCTCGCTTCTGGGAACATTGGCGTCGTCGGAAGTGAACCGCCTGTAGCGCGCAATCTGCCACGGCATCGTCACAATGTCCGTACAGAGCGAAACTGGAATATCGGGAACGATGAACGGTAGCCAAAACGGCAATGCCAATGGGCATTTTTCACCGACATACCCTAGCGCAACAAAATCCCTGGTTGTGGCAGTAAAGCATGGATGCACCCATCGCTCTTCGCAAACGTCGCTTGTAACGACGGACGGCAGTTCGTCTGGTTCCTTGCGAACCATGCCAAGATAGGCATAGGACGCCGACCAGCAGCCGCCCAGCATCAGCAGCCCCACCGCGCCAAGCATCATCGAAATCGCTCGTTTCATTTCCTCGCCCATTCTTCTTCAGACAGGATTTTCAGGATTGTTTAAGCAGGTAGAGCAGGAGATGCAGGAGCGTTTAGGTCCGCCTTCGGCGGGGTCTGGGTATCCCCCGAGCGAAGCGAGCGCCGCAGGTGGCTCAATGCGGGGTGTGGCAACCCCAGTCTTTCTCCTGCTTCTCCTGTTCTCCATGCTAAAATCCTGTTAATCTTGTTAATCCTGTCTAAAAACATCTTAAGCATTATACCATCTTCCACCCCGTCATCTCCACAGAGGGAGGAAGAGAAGATCGACCTTCTTGCCTTTCGCGGGGTCGTTCTCGTAGCGGAAGAAACGCCAGAGGAACGAGGTCTTCGAATAGCCGTTCGTCTTCGAGTCGTAGGTGAAACCCGGGAAGGCATCGACCGTCACGTTGCCGTCGCGCTCCTCGCGGTCCCAGAGCTTCCAGAGGATGCGCGTGCGGGCGTGGGACGTTCCGGCGAAAGAATCGCTCTCGCGGTCGTCGTAGACGAGCCCGCACAACGCCATCGTCTCCGACGAGGACCTCTCTCCCAGGCGCTCGCGCGAGGCGATGTCGTAGGCAACGGTGCGGGACGACTCGCGGTTGAAGATGAGACGATTGCCCTGCTTGGAATGCTCGTCGAGTTCGTAGGTCTTTCGGTTGCCGCGTCCGCCGCTCGTCGCGTTACGTTCGCCGATATGGCCATAGACCGAGCTGTCGTGGTCCGACCCGAGCAGCACGGAACCGCGGATTCTGGATGCGACCTTAACGGATGCGACGCAATTCGTCCAGGCCGTGACTTTGCCGGACCTGTTGGTGATGGAATCCACTACGTCCTTGAACACGATGTCCTCGGGAAGTGTCCGCGAATCGAGGCGCGCATGGTCCTTGTCGAACGACGCGTCCTTCTCGCGGTTGAAGAGCGGAAAGAGCCAGCCGCCGCGCTTTGATCCCGACCTCACGCCGGCTAGCCCGGCCGCGAAGTAGGTCTTCGTGTACGACGAGCCGCCGATCCATCCGAACGGGATGGAATAGAACGACTCGCCCTTTTCGCGGACGAAGAGCGGAAGCGCCCAGTCGGTCTTGCGAGTGCCCGACGCGTCGGACGAACCGCCTACGAGACCGGCGAGCGAGAACCAGGTGTAGTCGCAGGAATTCGTCTCCCAGTTGGCGCCCGAGAGAAGCGGCAGGGAGAAGAATCCGCGAGTGCCCTTCTTCGCGTCGTCCCAATACGAATAGACGAGGGTGTTGAACTGCGACTCGTCGCGGCAGTAGAGCGGGAAGAGCCAGTCGGCGTCGCCCGACTTTCCGAAAAGAGGCGTGACGAACGTATCCTCGTCGCGGTAGTAGAGCGGAACGAGCCAGTCGGCGCCCGTCTTCTTGTTCCGACCGTAGAGCGGCGTCACGTACATCCGCTCGGGTCCCTCGAAATAGACGGGGAGAAGCCAGCGGCGCGACGGGTTCTGCCCGTAGAGAAGCGTGTAGAAGCTCTCGCGGTCGTTGTAGTAGAGCGGGAACACCCAGCTCGCCCCGCCCGTCTCTTCGTTCCAGACGCGGCCGCCGAGGCCCATGAGCACATAGAGCAGCCGGTCGCCGCTCTTGTGGTCGCGCTCGTAGCCGGAGAGGATCGGAAGCGAGAACGCCTTGTCGATCTCGCCGTCATCGCCCAGCTGCCGCCAGTAGGGAAGCGAGGCGAACGTCGTCTTGTCGCGCCAGTAGAACGGGACGACCCAGTCGGTGTCGCCGTCTTTTCCGCCGAGCAGCGTCAGGAACTTCTCCTTGTCCTTGTAGTAGAGCGGCAGCGTCCAGTGGGCTTCGGCCGTCTTGCCGAAGAGCGGGGTGAGCGTCAGGTCTTCGTCGTGGTAGTAGAGGGGGACGAGCCAGCTCGCGTCCTTGGTGTTTCCGTACAGCGGCGAGATGAACTCGCCCTTGGCCTTGTCGTGCGAATAGAGCGGAAACATCCACGACGCCTCGTAGTCGCCGTTTGCGTCCGAGTCGCATCCCGCGAGACCGCAGAAGAAACGGCTCTTCAGATGTCCGCCGCTGCGATAGCGCGAATACGGAATGGAGAAGAAGTCGCCGCGGTCCCAGTAGTAGATAGGGAGAAAGCGATGATGAAAGACCTTTCCCTTGTCGCTCTTGAACCCCGCGAGCCCGCACGCAGCCCAGAAAGTCGTCCCGTACTTGCTGCCATGGTAATAGTAGGCGGGGAACACGCTGTGCGTAACGCCCGAACCCTCGAAGTTCCACCAGAGAACCGGGAAGATCGTCCCGCGTCCGAAATCGTATTCCGCGACCAGCGGAAGGACGGCGAATCCATCGTCCGTGAACCAGAGCTCGGGGAAAACGCAAAACAGGTCGTGGTCGCGGACAATCGGGAAAAACCGCCATTCGTCAGAGTCCTTGAAGTGGCCGAGCGGCCAGATAACGTCAAGTGCGCCGTCATTGTAGCCGACGAGCGGCCACAGGTTGAGGCGGTTCTCGTCTGCACGACTCTCGCACGCCGCGCACGCCGTCGCGACAACCATTGCCGCAATGATCAATTTTTTCATTTTTGCCATCCTTTCAGATTTATGCCATGTAGAACGGGCAGCATTCCTCTTCCACGCGTTCTTCATTCCCATGCCATTCATTTCGCTCCTCCAAAAGGTGCGATAAAGACCATTGCGCCACACTCGCCTTCCGTCACGACCCTGGCTAGAACCTCGAGACCGAGGACTTCTACCGGCAGCAGCACGATATCAACCGGCACTGTAACGGGTGCCGCCCAGGGCAGGTCATTGCTAACCGCGGCGACCGTGCAGCAGCCCGATCCCAGCATCGATACGGCAAGAACAATCGCTATCAATTTCTTCATTTCGCCTCCTTTGTGCCCTTTGTGTTCTTTGTGGCTTCAAAAACTCCTTCGCAGATGTGGGCGGCGACCTTCTCGGCCCAGGCGCGGTTTCCGGCACCCGATGGGCGAAACGACGCGTGCCATTTCACGTCAGCAAGCGCATAGACGGAGACCTGCGCCCAGACCGACGAGGTCCAGAGGTCGAGGGACTCGTCGTCCTTGACCTTCATCGCGAGAAGCTTGCGGAGTCCGTCGAACACCGGACGCCCGAACGCCTCCTTGAACTCGGCGTGGAACTTCGTGGGGCGCGTGACCTCGTGGCGGAAGAGCGCCGCGCAGAGCTTCTGGGCGCGCTCGGTCGGGATCGTCATGAAAAGCATGTCGTCCACCCACTCGCGCACCGCGGCGCGCCACGACTTCTCGTCCGTCACTCCGTCCGCGAGCTTCGCAAGCGGCGCGCCGAGGTCTCCGAAGAGGCGCTTCGCCACGAGGCGGTAGAGCGCCTCCTTGGATCCGAAGTAGCGCGACAGGAGCGCGGAGTTGACCTTCGCGCGGCGACAGATCTCCCGCGCCGAGGCAAGCTCGAAGCCCTTGTCGGCAAACTCCTGCTCCGCCGCCGCGAGTATCGCATCGCGCGTCTCCACGCCGTCCTGCCGCGCCTTTCTCGCCCTTTTCGACTGCATCCCGGAATCTCCTTTTATCGTAATCACACGATTGCTTTATCATAAAGTGGCTGCGCCTGCCAAGGGCGGACGGAAAAATCCATAAAAAAAATCCGGCTCCGCCGAGGAACCGGAATCAACGGTACTGGAAGCTGCCGCTGCGGCGGCTCAGAAGAACCACTTGGCGCAGGCGAGAAGCCCCTGCTTCCAGGGGACGCGGTGCGAAACTCCGCTTTTGCCCTTGAACTCGTCGAGGTGCGCGACATACCACTCGTAGTTCCTGACAAGCGCCTGCTTGTTGGAGTAGCGCGGCTTGAAGCCGAGCAGCTTCTCGGCCTTCTCGATGGAGACGAAGGAATCCGTCGACGCAGTCTCGTACACCCATGGATAGAGCGGAGAGAGGTGGAGCTTTTCGAGAATCCGGAGGATGAAGACCAGGGGCTTAACAGGCATGCCGCGGATCTTTTTCCCATACCCGGCCTTGTCGAGAACGACCTGGTAGTCCTCCTTCATCGTCGTGAACTCCTTGGCGCCGATGTTGAACTCGGTCGCGACCACGTCCTTGGGATACGTCATCGCATTCCAGATGGCGTGGTCGAGGTCGTCGACGTCCATGAGCTGGTAGCGGTTGTTGCCGCTGCCGATCATGGGGAATCCGTGGCCTGTGTAGGCCCAGTCGTAGAAGAGAGCGAAGACGCCGAGCCGCTCGGGGCCGATGAAGCTCTTGGGCCGGATGATCGAGACGCAGTATCCGTCCTTGATTGCCTCGCGGCAGACGTTCTCGGCGTCGATCTTCGCATGTCCGTATGGCCCGACGCCCACCAGTTCGTCCGTCTCGTAGATAGGATGCTTCTTCGGGACGCCGTAGACCGCCGTGGACGATATCTGCACCATGCGGTCGAGCTTGAACTTGCGCGCGGCGGCGAGCACGTTGCGGCAGCCGTCGACCTCGGTCGTGCGGATGTCCTCCTCGCTGTAAAGCGGCAGGGCGGCCGCGGTGTTGACGACGACGTCGCAGCCTTCGACACACTTCTCCACGGCGGAGACGTCGCGGACATCGCCCTTCGTGAACCTGAGCCACGGCTCGTTCTTCTCGGGGTAGTCGAAGTCCGCTATGTCGAGGACGCGGATCTCCTCCACGCCCTGGGTGCGGAGGAACCGGATCAGGTTGATCCCGAGAAAACCGGAACCGCCTGTGACGAGGACCTTCATCACTTAGCCTCGGCGGGGGCCGGAGCGGCGGGCGCCGGAGCCTCGGGCACGGTCTGCGCCGCGGGCGCTGCGACCTCTTCCGCGACAACGGAACCGTTGCTCGGCGTCGAGGTGAGCTTCGCAAGAATCAAGGTGTTAAGCAGAAATACCGCACCGAGAACCGCCGTCGTCTTGATGAGGACGTTGCCGGCGTCGGCGCCGAGCGAAGCCTCGAGGGCTCCGCCGCCGAACGCGCCGCCGAGACCGCCCTCCTTGGGCTTCTGGAGCATGACCACAAGCCCGAGCAGAAGGCAGACCAAAACCTCGACTACATAGAGGAATCCGATAAGAATATTCATCTTTCCTGTTCTTTCCTTGCGTAAGAGTGACGTATATTATATCAAATCCGCCCTCGCTGAGGCAATAGCGCCCGCACGCCCGCGCACGACACGGCCGACATCCGGAAACAGAGACGGTCAGAACCCGGCATCCTCGCGGGCGAGCCCGCCGCCGAGAGCCTTGAAGAGGGCAATCGCGTTCTCGGTGATCTGTCCGCGCGAAATGACGAGCGACTCCTGGAGCCTCAGGAGGGAGCGCTGCGCGTCGATGACCGCCGTGAAGTCCTTAAGGCCGTTCTTGTAGAGGTCGTTGGATATCGCGACGGCGTCCTTCGCCGCCTGGACCGCGCCCTTAAGCGCCTCGTAGCGGTGGTATTCGCTGGTATAGGACGCATAGACGTCGCGCACCTCGCGGTAGGCGTTCTCGAGCGCAAGCTCGTACGCAAGGCACAGCTCACGCATCTTCGCCTCCTCCGCCTGCTCGTTCGCGATGAGGTTGCCGCCCTGGAATATCGGCCAGCTGAACGAAGGGCCGAGCGAACCGTAGAGCGCGCCGCGCCTGAGGAACTTTTCGGCCTTCACGGACTCGAGCCCGAGCGAGCCGTTTATGAAGAGCTTGGGGTACCACAGCGATTTCGCGACGCCCACGGCGGCGACCTGAGCGGCGAGCCTGCGCTCGGCTGCGCGGACGTCGGGCCTGGACCTGATGAGATCAAGCGGCGCCGATTCCAGCTTCGACGGCTCGACGAGCCAGTCGCGGCGCGGGCAGTCCGCGAGGCCGTCGTGGAGTTCGCCGGGCATCGCCCCAACGAGTATGGCAATGGCGTTCTTGAGCTGCTCCTCGCGCGCGAGCAGCGGGGGGATCGTCGCCCGCGTCTCGTCCACGATGTACTTCGACTGGTTGACGGCGAGGTCGTCGCCTATGCCGGAGTCGAGCCGCGACTTGAGGATGTCGTACGTCTCGCTCTGGAGCACGAGGTTCGTCCTCGCCACCTCGATGCGCTGCTGCGTCGTCCTGAGCTCCACATACTGGCGGCCCACCTCCGCGGTCAGCGAGATCCACGCGTCCTCGACGCCGTGCTCCTCGGCCTGGGCCTCGGCCAGCGCGGACTCCGTCGCGCGGCGGCGTCCGCCGAAGAGGTCGATCTCCCAGGTGGCGTCGAATCCGCCCGTGAAGATGTCGCGGTGGAGGGACCGCCCGGTGCCCCACATCGTCGACGTGTTCCGCCCGCGCTCCATCCGCGTGAACCCTCCGACCGCGTCGAACCTGGGCATGAACGGCGCCAGGGAGCCGACAAGCCTCCAGCGGCTGGCCATCAGGCGCTCCTGGGCCATTATGAAGGACAGGTTGTTCGTGACCGCCTCGTTCACGAGGTCGGTCAGGACGGGATCGTCGAACTGGCGCCACCACTCGGCAAGCCGGTTTGTGGTGATCGACGCGCGGACGTCGTCCGCGCCGTCGGCCGGCTTGTATTCGCCGACCTCGGTGAGGTTTGTCGTCGGAAGCCCCGCGTCGGGAAGCGCCCGGTCGGGTATCCTGAACTCGGGCTCCTCGTAGTCCGGCCCAACCTCCGGCAGAAAGCAGCATCCGGCCACCGTCGCCGCGAAAGTCACGCAAAAGACAGTCTTCATCATTTCAATGCCTCCGTTCCTGTATGCCAATCACCGTTCCCGTCCCTTCAGCTGCCTGCGGCGGAGCGCAAGCGCGGAGATATAGGCGAAGAAGCGCTTCACGCGCTCGCGCCACGTCTGGAAGAGCGCGTAGAGCCCCGGAACGAGCAGGATGCCGAACGAGACCGACGCGAACATGCCCCAGAACTCGGTCGTGCCGAGGTGGTTGCGGCTCGTCGCGCCCGCGCCCGTCGCGATCATCATCGGGAGCGTGCCGAGGAGCGTCGTCAAGGCCGTCATCAAAAGCGCCCTGAGACGCTCGCCAGCCGCCGCGCCCGCGGCGTCCGCGATCGAGTAGCCCTCGTTCTCGCGCTTGTCCTTCGCGAACTCGACGATCAGAATCGCGTTCTTGGAGGCAAGGCCGACGAGAAGGACGAGTCCGAGCTGTGCGTATATCGAGAGCGGATACGGCGAGCCCGTCATCCAGATGCCGAACCACTTGAGTCCGCACAGCGCGCCGAACACGGCGACGAAGATCGAGAGCATCACGGGGAGCGGAATCGTCCACGACTCGTACTGCGCGACTAGGAAGAGGTATCCGAAGAGAATCGCGAGCGCGATGAGCGGCGCCGCGCCGCCCTCGTTGCGCGCCTCCTGGAACGAAAGCGCCGCCCAGTCGTATCCGTAGTCCTCGGGAAGGACGTCCCTGAAGACCTGCCTCAGGTCGTTCATGATCTTGCCGGACGCGACGCCGGGCATCGGCATCACGGTTATGCCGCACGAGACGTACTTGTCGCGCGTGTAGACCGTGCGCGGGCCAAGCTCGCGCGTGATGTCGCCGAGCGAGCCGATCTGCACCATCGCGCCGTTCTCGCCGCGCACATAGAGCCGCGCGACGGCCTCGGGCGTGGCGCGTCCGTCCCAGTCGGCCTGGACGGTCACGCGGTTGACCTGCGTGCCGAGGTTGACGTCGTTGACGTAGCGCGAGCCGAGGTAGTTCTGGAGCGTCGAGTAGACGGTCGCGACCGGCACCTTGTACATCTCGGCCTTCACGCGGTCGAGGTTGAAGCGGAGGTGCGGCGTGATGGCGTTGTAGCCCGAGTACGCGACCATGATGTCGGGATGCTTCGTCTTGTCGTTAAGCTCCGCGAGCACGCTGTTCTTGACCTGGTCCATGCGGATCGGGTCCGCCGTGCCCTTGTCCTGGAGGTCGACGCTGATGCCGTTCGTCATGCCGAGGCCCGGGATCGCCGGCGGCATGAACACCTTCCAGTTCGGCTCCGGAACCTGCGCAAGGACCGCCTGCAGGCTGCGCGTGAGCGCCGCGGCGCTCTGGTCGGGACGCCTGCGCTCCGACCAGTCCTTCAGGTCGATGATGACCATCGCCTGGTTCTCGCCGCGTCCGCCGACCATCGAGAAGCCGGTGATCGTGAGGACGCTTCTCACCTCGGGGACCTTGAGCAGCATGTCGACGGCGCGGAGCGACACGTCGCGCGTGCGGTCGCGGGTCGAGCCCTCGGGCATCTCCATCGCGGCGAATATGACGCACTGGTCCTCCTCGGGCAGGAACGCCGTCTGCGTGGAGTTGAACATCGAGACCGTGAGGAGTATCGTCAGGATGAGGAGCATCATCGCGAGGAAGATGCGCGACGCGAGCCACTTCGCGATGCGCACGAAGAAGCCCTTGAACGAGTTGACCGCCCAGTTGAACCACGCGAGCGGTCCGTGCTTGTAGGGCCGCGCCTCGTGCAGGATGAGCGAGCAGAGCGCCGGCGCGAGCGTAAGCGCGCACACGGTCGAGAAGCAGACCGCCGCGGAGAGCGTCACGGAGAACTGCTGGTAGATGCGTCCCGTGATGCCGCTCATGAAGCCGACGGGGACGAAGATCCCGAGAAGGACGAGCGTCGTCGCGATGACGGCGGACGTCACGTCGCTCATCGCCTGGATCGCCGCCTCCTTCGAGTTGAGGCCCCTCGTCTCGATGAGGAACTGGACGCGCTCCACGACGACGATGCAGTCGTCGACCACGACGCCGATCGCGAGGACGAGTCCGAACAGCGTGAGGATGTTGATCGAATAGCCGAGGACGGCCATCAGAATGAACGTCGAGGAGAGCGAAACCGGAATGGTGAGGCACGGAATCAACGTCGCGCGCCAGTCCTGCAGGAACAGGTAGCAGACGAGGACGACGAGTCCGAACGTGATGAGCAGCGTGTACACGATCTCGTCGATGCACGTGCTCACGTAGTCCGTCGCGTCGTAGGGGATGACCCACTCGAGGTCGTCCGGGAACGACTCGGCGAGCTGCGCCATGGCCTTGCGGATCGCCTTCATCGTCGCGATGGCGTTCGCGCCCGGCTTCTGCTGGAGCGCGATGGAGACGGCGTTCCCGCCGTCGAGCTGCCCGGTGAACATGTAGTTCTGCTCGCCGATCTCGGTGCGAGCGATGTCCTTGAGCCTCACGACGCCGCCGTTCGCGTCGCGGCGGACGACGATCTCGTCGAACTCCTTGGCGGACATGAGACGGCCCTTCGCGAGGAGCGACATCGTCCACGCCGCGTGAGCGCCCGTCGGCGCGGAGCCGACCGAGCCGAGCGAGGCCTGGATGTTCTGCTTCGAGACCGCCGCCATCACCTCCTCGGTGTTCATGCCCTGCGCGGCCATTCGCGCAGGGTCGAGCCACACGCGCATCGCGAGCTTCGGGCCGTACACCGTCGCGTCGCCGACTCCGTCTACACGCAGGAGCACCGGCTGGATGTTAGCGTAGATGTAGTCGGATATCTGCAGGCGCGAGAGCGTCCCCTTCGGCGAGCGTACCGCGATGAAGCCGAGCATGTCGGAGTTCTGAGCGCGCACGCGCTTGCCGAGCTGCTTCACCTCCGACGGGAGCTTTGCCTCCGCCTGGGCGACGCGGTTCTCGACCTTGACCTGGTCCATGTCTCGGTCTGACTCGACCTCGAACGAGACGTTGAGCGAGTAGTTTCCGTCGTCGCCGCACTGACCCGTCATGTAGAGCATGTCGTCAACGCCGTTCACCTCGTCCTCGAGCGGCATCGCGACGGTGTTCAGCACCTCCTTCGCGGTAGCGCCCGGATAGTTGTAGCTCACCTGGATGGACGGCGGCGTCACGCGCGGGTACTGGGTGACGGGGAGTTTGAATATCGCCATCGTGCCTGCCATGGAGAGCACGATCGCAATCACCATCGCGAAACGCGGACGCTCCACGAACGTCCGCGAGAACGTCTTTATCTCGTCGATGGATTTTCGAAGCGAAAGTTTCATCTGGTCCTCACTCCTCGATCGGGGACTTGTGGTTGGCGTTGATGTCGTCGTTGGAGGTCGGCTGCGCGAGCGCGACCTTCACGCCGGGACCGAGCTTGGAGATGCCGGAGATGACGACGCGCTCGCCCTCCTTCACTCCCTTCACGAGCGGGGCCCATCCGCCGAACGCCTCCTTCGTCTCCACCGGGCGCTGCTCTACCGTCATGTCGTCCTTGAGGATCCACACGCCCTGGTTGCCGCCGGGAAGGTCGAAGATCGCCTGCTGCGGCACGGACGGATAGCTCGGAGGCTCCTGGTAGTCGGTGAGAAGAGTCACGTAGCTGTTCGGGATGAGAAGTCGCTCGGGGTTCGGGAACTTGAGGCGCATCATGATGGACGCCGTCTCGCGCGACATCTGGTTGTCGTCGAAGTCCCACGCGCCCTCGCGGTCGTACTCGCTGCCGTCCGGAAGGACGAGCCTCATGCGGAAGGCCTTGGAGTCGCCCGCCTTCTGGGCCTGGCGCCACGCGATGTAGGCGCGGTCGGTGAGCGGAAACGAGACGCGGATCGGGTCGATCTGCACGATCTTCGCGAGCGCCCCCTTCGAGGGGGCCACGTAGTCGCCGACGTGCGCGGAGGACTTGCCGATCTGCCCGGAGATCGGCGCGAGGACCGTCGTCTTCTTGAGGTCGTACTCCGCGACGACGAGGTTCGCCTTTGCCTGGAGGACGGCGGCCTTCGCCTTCTCGGACGCCGCCTCGGCGTTGTCGCGTTCGAGCTGGGTGATGCCGCGCTCGTCCGCCTTCTGCATACGGTCGTAGTAGCGCTCGGCGCGGCGGGACTCCGCCTCCGCGGCCTCGAGGTCGGCCTTGCGCTGGTTCACGACCGCCTGATAGCGCTCGTCGTCGATGACGTAGAGAAGCTGGCCCTCCTTCACGACGTCGCCCTCCTTGAACTTGACCTCCTTGACGTAGCCGTCGATCTGCGGCAGGAGGTCGACCTCCTGCACCGCCTCGGCATGCGCCACGAACCGCTCGGGGAGGTTGTAGACGCGCATCTCGGCGTTCGTCACGGCAACGGTCTGCTGCATCGAGGCCGCCGCGGCCATCTGCGCAGCCATCGCCTGCGATGCGGCGCCCTTCGGCCACATGTCCTTCGCAATCCATCCGCCGGCGGCGCACACCGCCGCAAGGACGACCGTCCCGATGAACGATCCTATGGACGAACCGGTTTTTTCGTTTTTCTCAGACATTTCGCTGCCTTCCTTGATGTTTTGATTTTCAAGCCTTTATGTAGTTCCACACCGCGTCGAACACGTGGGCGATCGTCTGCCGCATGTCCGTACGCAGAAACCCGTCTATCTTCGCCTGCACCATGCCGTCCCACGCGGCGACGCACATGTTGGCGGCCTCCGCCGCGTCCGCATCCGCCCGGGCGCGGCCCGCGGCCCTGTCGTTCTCGACCGCCTGGCTGAACGCATGCCACGGACCGAATCGGCTGTTTGTCAGCAGCGCCTCGCGCACGCCGCGCATGCTGTCCGACCCCCAGCGTATCTGCGTCTTCATCAGCATGAAGAACGCGCGGCTCTTCGGGTCGTCGACAACTAGCCCCGCCGATTCGACCATAGTCTCGGCGACCGCCGAAAACGTAAGCTCGCTCTTCGGCATGATCTCCGCGATCTGCCGCTCGAACTTGTCCAGCATCTCGTCCACAAGCGCGATCAGGAGCCGTTCCTTCGACTCGAAGTGCCAGTACACCGCTCCCTTCGTCATCTTGAGACGCGCCGCGATGTCGTTGAACGTCGTGCGCTCGTAGCCCTTCTTCGCAAACAGGTCGAGCGCGCTGGCGAGAATCCTCGCTCGCGTCCGCTCCGACTCGACTTTCGACTTCCTGGGCATAGGGGGCATATTATACATACCTTCTGGTAGGTATGTCAAGGGGGTGCCTCTCCCTGGGGGCGCAAAGTCTGCAGAACGGACCTCACGCGGGGGACCGTTCCGCCAAACCCACCTGCCGCCAAACGCGGCACGGCGGGGCATTGCCAAAGGCTCGTGGATCTCGCCGGGGGGGGTGCTGGCTCAGCAGTCGACGTCTTCGGGCATGTGCTGGCAGGAGCAGCCGGCGTCGCAGGTGACGATTTCGCCCGCCATGTTCGAGGAGTCCTCGGAAGCGAGGAATGCGACGACGTTCGCGATATCGGTCCCGGTGGCCTCGCGGCGGAGCGGGCAGTTGAGGCGGCGGCGTGCGGCGATCTTGGGGTCGAGCACGTCCCAGCGTTCGGTGTTGATGTAGCCGGGCGCGCAGCAGTTGACGCGGATGCCGAGGGGCGCGAGGTCAAGCGCGAGCGCGCGGACCATCGAGTTGATCGCGCCCTTCGAGGAGCAGTAGGCGGTGCGTCCGCGGATCGCGCGCATCGCGGTGTTGGACGAGAGAAACACGACCGTTCCGCGGGACTCCTGCTTCATGAAGAACCTGTTGCAGGCCATCTGCGTGACCTGGAACCCGCCTATGACGTTTACGTTGAACACCTCGTGGAACTTCGCGGGGTCCATCTCGAGCGGACCGCCGTGGCCGATTCCCTGGTTCGCCGCGTTGTTGACGAGTATGTCGAGGCGCCCGGCGTCTTTCTCGATCCTGTCGAACATCGCCGTCACCTGCGCGAGGTCGGAGATGTCGCAGGTCATCATCGTGACGCCCTTCACGCCCATTCCGTCGAGCGCCTCGGCCCCGGACTTCGCGGACCTCTCGCTCGACCCGCACGCAAAGACGCGCGCCCCCTCGTCCACGAACTTCTTGACGAGCCACAGCCCCGTGTTGCGATTTCCGCCCGTGACCAGAACGACCTTTCCGTCAAACCTTCCCATTTCACGCATCCTTTCGTTGTCTGTCCGGGGGATCATCCGCTCGGACAGGTGGAATGATACCACATCCGCCGCCGGACGGTGCCGACGGTTGCGAAAAAATAACCATCCCGGTTGCGCAAAGGCCTGCGCTCAGTCCTCGAGCATTATCCTGCGGAACTTGGCGATGTCGTCCTCGGTGAAGCCGAGGTCGAGCACATACTTCTCTAGGCGCTCGCGCACGGTGGGCGCGGGATACGTCTTAACGAAGCCCTCGACGAGCTTGTCGTAGAGCTTGTCGTGGCGGAAGTCGTTGTTGCGGTTCCAGAAGCCGGTCGTCTCCCAGTCGAGCGCGAGCAGTTCCTCGTCGACGCCGAGGAGTCCGTTCAGGATGTAGGCGACGGCGCCGGTGCGGTCCTGTCCGGCGATGCAGTGGAAGTCGATCGGATAGTTCGCCTCGTCGAGGAAGACGCGGAATACATTCGCGAACGACCGTTTGCCGCCTTCGCTCACCATGCCGCCATAGGCGGAGGACGAGATGTGCTCCCATTTCACGGTCGGGCCGAGCGGAGAGCCGGTCATCCCGTAGCACTCCTTGTCGGACCTGAGGTCGATGTCCGTCTTGATCCCGAAGCGGCGGCGGATGTACTCGCCGTTCTCGCCCTCGACGCGGCTCTTGCCGGGCTCCCTGCCCTTTACGGCCTTGGAGATGCCGCCGTTCTTGACGACCTCCTTTGCGCGGCGGACGCGCGACGAGAAGAACTTCGCGACCGGCTCGTTGCCGTGGCGGCTCTTCCAGTCGACGTAGTCCTTGTCCTTGTAGTCCATCGTCTTCGGGTCGGCCTGCCACGCGAGCAGCTGGTCGAGCCTCTTCTGCGCCTCGTCGGCGGCGGCCTTGAGGTCCTCCTCCCTGCCGAGCGCCTTGAGTTCGTCAATGGTATAGTAGACATCCTTTGCGTTGTTGTTGAGCCCCGCGGAGCGGAAGACGAGGCCCTGCTTCACGCGCTTCCCGCCGAGTCCGATGCGTCCGCCCAGGTCGCGCACGTTGGGTACGCCTGGATAGCGCACGAGCCGGGGGGCGGCGTCTTCGGTGCGGAAGGCCCCCTTGCCGTTGTCGCCGCCGCCGATGACGACCCACTTGTAGTCCGTCGCGATCTCGAGGTTGTCGATGTGGAGTTCGCATCCAGCCACTTTCTCGTCGATCACGGTCTCGCCATTCTTCGCACTCCTTACGACGACCCTGTACTCCACGCCCTCGGCGCCCTTCCAGGCTAGGCGGACGGTCTTCGGCCAGTACGCCTCGCGCTTCTTCGCCTCGCCCGGAACCTGCTCGGCGGGGAGGCCCATCTTCTTCTGGCGGAAGGACCACGTCGCGAAGCTTTCGCGGCGCTCGGCCGTCGGGAGGGCGAAGTACGCCTTCTGCGAGTCGGTGAGAAGCGGCACGACGGAGCCCTGGGCTGGCGACGTTATCTCTATCGCGGCGAAGGCGGGAAGCGACGAAAGCACGGCGGCGGCGAGGCCAAGTCTGCAGATGTCCATTGTGTGTTCTCTCCTTTATGGCGTCCCCGCCTGCGCGCATGCGCGAGGCGGACGCAGTGATTATACCAAGAATCGGCCCGCCATGGCAACCGCGAATGCGGCCGACAAGCTCCCGCCGGCTATGGGACGAGGGTCAGGAGGCCGCAGTCCGCAGAGTCGTCCTTGAGCCCGCCGCCCCAGACGACCCTGCAGCGCTTCTCGCCGCCGTCTGCGTCGGTGAGCACGATGCTGCAGCCAAGGCTCGCGCCCTTCGCCGGAGCGAAGCCGGGGATCTCAGCCCAGGGGATCGTCAGCCGGTACTTCGTGAGCGTGCCTTCCCGTCCGATGGCAATCGCGTAGACCGAGGAGTCCTTGCAGAGCTGGCCGGACTTCATGCCCATGGAGTACTTCTTCGGACGGAACACGGTCGTCGCCCCGGAGCCGCCGCCGGGGCTCGCCTTGGAGATGTACCAGCGCATCTGCCCGTTCTCTGGACGTCCGTCGGGCCCGATACGCGGGAAGACGCACAGCGCGATAGAGTCGCCGGCGAGCGTCTCCTCCCCGTCCTCCCCCACCGCGGGGCGCGCGTCCATCGCGTCGTCCTCGACCGCCGCCTCGAAGACGAGCGAGTCCTTCGACCATGTGAAGCGCGCGACGCCGGCGACGTTCCGCTCGGACCATTCGTAGCCGTTCTCGGCGCGCACCATGTTCTCGCAGAGAAGCGGCACCGGGGAGGATCCCTTCGCGTCGGAAGAGGCGAACGCCACGTAGTCGCATCCCCTGTAGAGCGAGAGCTGGACGTTGTCGTAGAGCATCCGCGCGCCCTTCTTCCCCGTCGCGACGGGGGTCATGGCGAGCGACTCCGCTTCAGGGCCGAAGGTGAACTTCCGGGCGTAGTAGTTCCAGCCCCTTGTCCCAGTCCCCGGAGCCGCGAACACCCTGAGCATCATGTAGTTCTTCAGATGCCGGCCGCCCGGTCCGTACTCGTCGAGGTTGGAGCCGCCGCCCATTCCCTCGCCGCGCGCCCACGCAGTGTAGAGATACGTTGCGCCAGGGACGGGAAGCCTCACGGTCTCAGTCTGGTGGACATAGCCCTTGCCCTTGCCGTATATGGCAAGCGCCTTGTTGGCGGCGTCTCCCGGAACCGGCGCGTCCGCCTGGCGACCGTCGCCCCTCCACGGCTTCATGTCGCCGTCGAACGACGGGTTCGCGACGAGGTTGCCGAGCGAGGCGGAGTCGGCCACGAAAAGGACGCACGGCTTCGTGACGGACGGCACGCCCGCCGTGGCAACGGTGACGCCGAGCCTCGTCGCGCCCGCGGCGCTTCCGCCGCGGACGGTCTCGAACACGAGCTCGAGCGTCTTCGACTCGCCGGGGCCGAGCCGCACCTTGGCCTCGGGCGCGGAACCCCACTTCGGCCTCCCGGCGGACACCGTGAACTCCCGCACCTCGGCGTACGCGTTGCGGACCGTCACTGGAAGCTTCACGGACGCGGCGTCCGCGACGTGCTGGGGCTGCGCCACGGGCGCGCCGCCCGCGCCGACCTCCAGCGCGGCGTGGAGCCTGAGCGCGTCGAGGTCGCATCCCTCCGCGATGACCGGCATGTCTCCCGTGACGACCTCGCCGCGGGACACCGTCTCGTTGCCCTGGAAGTCGACGACGGTCAGCGGGCCCTTCGCGGGGACGGAGACCTTCACGCCCTCCTTCCCGGGCGTCGAGAGGAAGAGCGTCGCCCTGCCGTCGCGCTCACAGAGGTGGCAGACGGTCTCGCCGATGAAGAACTTGCCGACGGGCCTGGCATAGGCGAGCCTGCCCTGGACGACGGCGAGCGTCGCCGCGACGGGACGTGGAGACGAGAGGTCGAGCATATAGCTCCAGTTGCCGCACGCGTCGGCGCCTCCGCCGAAGTAGCAGATGAACTCCGCTCCGGCGCAGAGCTCGTCCGGCCACCGCGTCATAACGTGGCGGCACTGGACAAGCGACTTCTCGAACGCCATGTCCGGCGGGTAGTTCCACACCGAGAAGCCCTTGGCGGTCTCGTTGTCGGCGACGCGCACCCTGCCCGCGCCGCGCACGGCGAGGTCGTCCAGCGCCTCGCGCACGCCCTCGAACGTCGAGTAGTGGACCGGCAGCACGTCGATGTACCTGGCGATGCCGGCGTTGAGGCAGTCGACGCGGAACGAATGCGGCCAGAGTCCGCCCGCAAGCTGGCACACGAGGTTCGTGTCGTTGCGCTTCGCCGTCTCGTAGCCGACGCGGCATATCTCGACGTAGTCGTGCACCGGGTCGCTGCAGGCGCTGCCCGGGACGATCTCGTTCATGAACTCGAATCCGTGGAGACGGCCCCTGTACCGCTTCGCGAGCGTGTCGATCGCCTCGCCCCAGGCCTCGAGGCTGAACGGCGCGGGCTCGAACTCGCCGGTCTTGGCCAGCTCCGGCGGAAGCGCCCAGGCGGGCGGTCCGTGGAGCTGTATCCAGGGCCTGAGGCCGGCCTTCGCGTTGTTGGCGACCGCGCGGTCGAGTCCGCCGAGACACCACTTGCCGCGCATGGGCTCGATGCCCTTCCAGCTGGTGAAGTGGCGGACAAGCGAGAAGCCCATGTCGCGGGCGAGGAGCGAGAGGTCGAGGTCGCCGACGTTGGTGACGCCGAACGGCGTGGGCCGCCCCTCGACGCGCTCGAAGCGCGGGATGCGCCCGAAGTAGCAGAAGTCCTCGAAGTCAGCGCCGTCCGCGCCGAGCCCCGGCGCCTTCACGGTCAGCGAGAACACGCCACGCGCCCCGAGGTCCGGGAAGACGAGCGACTGGACGCGGCGCGCGGGATTGAGATCGACCTCACGTTCGCAGACGGTGCGGTTGAGCGCGTCCTTCACGACCGCCGTGCCGCGCCTGGGCCCTCCGGCGACGCTGCCGCTCCAGACAAGCGTCACGTTCGGGGTCTCGTCGTAGAAGAACAGCCCGCCCCGCGCCGTCGGGTAGATGCGGAAGACGTCGTTTTGGGGGACGACCGAGAGCGAGCCGCCGCGGTAGTCCCACGGCCAGTCCTTCCCGTCCGGGCACTTGAACCTGCAGAGGAAGACGCAGGCGTTGTAGCGGTAGGCGGTGCCGAGCCTGAAGCGGAACTCGACGGTGTGCTCGCCCGCCTCGATGCGCTTCTCCTGGGTGAACATTCCGCCGCCGTACGAAACATGGTGGCGGGACTTGTTTATCACTCCGTCGGGGTTGTCGATCCACGGTCCGAGCGGGCATACGGAGAGCAGCGACTGCTTGGGCCCCCACGTTTCGGAGGGATCGAGGTAGTAGTGGACCTTCACGACAACGTCGTCGCCGACCCTGGCGGGCGGGGGCGGCTCGGCGATGGAGATGTAGCTCTTCTTGAAGAGGCAGTCCTTGGGCTTCGCGGGATAGGCCGGGGGCGGCGGCAGCCTGATGTCGACGAACTGCTTCTTCACCTGCCTCTTGTCGTCGCCTTCCGGGGCGAGGTAGGCGCAGAAGGCGTAGCGGTGGACCTTGTCCTCGTCGACCTTCGGCTTGTAGTGGAACCTGTAGGTCTTGCCGACGACCGGCTTCTTCACGGGGTTCTGCCACGCCTGGAAGCCGCCGTATCCCCCGGCCTTCATCCAGTGGAGGTGCGGCTGCAGCCAGTTGCCCTCGACCGGCGCGCCGGGCTTCAACGTGACCTCGACGTCAAAGCCCCTGTCGCCGGGGGCCCGCCAGTTCCACTCGTCGGGGAACCTGAATGTGGCCCAGTCGGCTTCAAGCGTGGCGGCGGATGCGAAACCGGCGGCGGCAAGCGCGCCGAAGAGCATGATGGACTTTCTCATGCCACCATTATACCAGGAGACGAGCCAGCATGTCATTACCCAATGAGCCTACGCCCAGAGGCGTTCGAGGGCGTAGTACGCGCGGGCCTCGGGCGAGAAGACATGCACGACGACGTCGATGTAGTCGACGACCATCCAGCCCGACTCGGGATCGCCCGAAACGCGGTAGCTCCTGACGCCCGCCTCCTTCATCGCGCGCTGCGTCTCGGCGACGAGCGCCTTCAGGTGGGGGGCGGCCGAACCAGTCGCCACGACGAAGAAATCCGCGATCTGGCTCTTGCCGCGCACGTCGTAGACCTTCACGTCCACGCCCTTGCGGGACTCGAGCGTCGCGACCAGAAGTTCTGTCTGTTCTTTCGCTGTCATGCCGCTATTATACCAAAAAACGCGGTTTCGTTCAGACGATCTCGGCGAGAATCGCGTCGCACACCTCGGTACCCCGCTCGGTCAGGAAGTAGACGTCGCCGCGGCGCGAGAGCGCCCCCTCCGCGGCGAAGCGGTCGAGGGCGGCCCGCCATTCCGGAAAGCCAGACGTGTCGAGGCCCTCGCGCGTGCGCAGGCGAAACATCGTCCGCTCCCTGCGGTCGGCTTCCGGCGAGACCTCCTCCGCGTCGTATCCGCAGCGGCGCCCGCGCGTGCGCACGAGCCCCTCGCGCCCGCACGCGCCCTCGCCCACTCCGGTGTAGTCCTCGCCGCGCCAGACCGCCAGATTGTGGCGGCACTCGAATCCCGGGACGGCGTAGTTGGATATCTCGTAGCGTCCGAGCCCTATGTCGGCGAGGAACCTGGACACGACCGAGATGCGGTTCATGACAGTGTCGTCGTCCGCCGCGCCGGAGAGCCCCCGCTCGTTCTGGAGCGAATATACGGAGCAGTGCCTCAGCCCCCACCTGGCGAGCCGCGCGTGGCGCGGCGAAAGCGCCGCGGTCTCGCCCGGGTAGCCGACTATGAGGTCGATGCCGACGTTGTCGAAGCTCTCCTTGGCGAGCGCGAAGGCGCGCTCCGCGTCATGGAAGCCGTATCCACGCCCCATGTGCTCCAGGATGGCGTCGTCAAGGGACTGCACGCCGAGGGATATGCGGTTGACGCCGATGGACTTGAGCTCGTCAAGCTTCGCCCGGGTGACGTCGAGGGGATGGAGCTCGACCGTGAATTCCGTCTCCGCGCCGACGAGCGGCGCCAGCGCGCCGCCGAGCGGGGCCAGGTCGCAGAGCGCGGGCGATCCGCCGCCGAAGTAGACGGTCTTAAGGGGCCGGCCGGGGGCGGACGCCAGAGCGGCCCCCACCGACTCCACGTACCGTACGCGCTCGGCGGCGGAGGAGCCGGCGCGCGAGTAGAGCGAACAGTAGGAGCAGCGGCTCCTGCAGAACGGGAAGTGGACGTACAGGTTGGGCGCCGGCGATCCGGGGCTGGAGCGCGCCGTCAGCAATCCACAAGGGCCTTCCTGACGGCCGCCACCTTGTCCGTCCTCTCCCACGGAAACTTCGCGCGCCCGAAATGCCCGTAGGCCGCGGTGTCCTCGTAGGACCAGCCCTTCGGCCTGAGGAGCCCGAGCGCCTTGATGAGCGCGTAGGGGCGGAAGTCGAACACCTCGCCGGACGAGAGCATGCGCTCGATATGTTCGTCCGTAACGCCGTGGGCCGTGCCGAAGGTCTTCACGCAGAAGCTGACCGGCCTGTCGACGCCGATCGCGTACGCGACCTGGATCTGGCAGCGGTCGGCGAACCCCGCGGCGACGATGTTCTTCGCGGCGTAGCGCGCGTAGTAGGCGGCGGAACGGTCGACCTTGGAGGGATCCTTGCCGGAGAACGCGCCGCCGCCGTGCGAGGCCATGCCGCCGTATGTGTCGACGATGATCTTTCGCCCGGTTAGGCCCGAGTCGCCGCACGGGCCGCCGATCACGAACTTGCCCGTCGGGTTGACGAAGAACTTCGTCTTCGGCGTCAGCAGCCCCGTCTTCGCGAGGTAGTCCTTCGCAAGCCCCTCGATGGCCGCGTAGCACTTCTTCGTTGCGCCGGCCTCGGTGGTCTGGTGCGAGACGACGACAGTGTCGATGGCGACGGGCCGGCCGTTCTCGTAGACCACGGACAGCTGGCTCTTGGCGTCGGGCCGCAGCCAGGCGTACTTCGGGTCGGCCTTGCGGAGCTTCGCGAACATCTTGA
>JAFRJH010000104.1 GCA_017432385.1 Kiritimatiellia bacterium | reverse complement strand
CCAATCTCCCGCTTACATCCAGTTAGGCGAAATTCCTCCGGATTGCTGACAACGTTTTCTTGCGGCTGGGAATAGGCATTCCCTATGCCGGCAAGCCTGTATTTCCGATTATCACCTGCACGCGCGGATAAAATATAATTGTAGCCGAATGGACAACGAAGCGACAGTATCGAACGCGCTGGACTCGCGGTTCTTCGCTCCGCTGCGGCGCAGGCGCACGCGGCGGGTTGGCGTCGAACTTGAGTTTCCGGTGTGGAACCGCACCCCGGGGACGGCGACGGATTTCTCCGCCATCCACGAGGCGACGGATGATTTCCTGTCGCAGTTCCACTTCTCCGCGCAGGTGCGCGACGACAATGGGGCGATATACCGCGCGACCGATCCCGCGACTCGCGACGAGCTTTCCTTCGACTGCTCCTACAACACCCTGGAACTGTCGTTCGGCCCGGACGAGGACATCAATGCGACGCACCGCCGCTTCGCCCGCTACTACGGTGCGCTTCAGGAGGCGCTCGGACGCCACGGGCACGCCCTGACCGGCATGGGAATAAATCCGCGCTGGCGCGAGAACCGCCAGGAGCCGATAGGGAACGGACGCTACAGGATGCTCCTCCACCACCTCAAGTCCTATTCCAAGTACGGCGGCTCGCCGCAGTTCCACGACCATCCGGACTTCGGGCTCTTCTCCTGCGCCTCGCAGACGCAGGTGGACGCGGACGAGGAGACGGTCGTGCCGCTGATCAACACCTTCAACCTCCTCGAACCGTTCAAGGCGGTCCTCTTCGCGAACTCCCCGTTCGGACAGCGCAACGAGACGCTATGCGGGCGCGACAGCCTGTGGAGCAAGAGCCTCCACGGCCTCAATCCGCACAACTGCGGAATGTACGGCGTCACGATACGCTCGCTTTCCGACATCGCCGGGTATCTCGAATCGACAAGCATCTACTGCGTCGAACGCGGCGAGAAGTACATCAACTTCCCGCCTGTCCCTGTCCGCGACTACCTGAAGCTTGAGAGCGTCAACGGCGAATACTGGGACGCGGCGTCGAAGCTCCACCGGCCGTGCCGCGTCTCACCGGAGCCCTCGGACGTCGCATGGCTCAGGCCGTTCAAGTTCGAGGACTTGACTCAGCGCGGCACGGTCGAGTTCAGGTCTGTATGCGAGCAGCCCGTCCGCGAGGCGTTTGCATCGGCCGCGTTCCACGCCGGACTCGCCGAGTGCGTCGGCGAGCTTCTCGCGCTCTTGTCCGACGACAAGGTGCTCTACGGACACGGCTACGGCGCGGCGGAGCTGCGTGGAATAACGATACGCCGCGCGTGGCCGTCGTTCGTCGACCGCGCCGGCCTCAAGGCGCAGCTCCACCGCATACTGGACATCGCCGAAAAGGGCCTCGCGCTCCGCGGATTCGGCGAAGAGCCCCTTCTCGCTCCGCTGCGCAAACGCGCCGACACGCTCACGAGCCCCGCGCGGGAGCACCTCTCCCGCCTCGAGCGCGGCGAATCCCTCGACTTGATCGCCAAGGACTACGGTACGCTGTAGGAGGCCTGCCATGATAGACGTCAGACTTCCAGAGTTGCGGCATCATGCGTTCGAAGGGAACTTCGGACTCGAGCGCGAGGCGCTGCGCGTGACGAACGAGGGACGGATGGCGCACACGCCCCATCCCTTCCCGCCGGACCATCCGCGCATTGTCCGCGACTTCTGCGAGAACCAGACGGAAATCAACACCCGCGCCTGGCCGACGGCGGAGGAGGCCGTGGCGGAGCTCGAGTCGCTGAACGCGGAGATACTGCGGGAGATCGCCGCCAAGAACGGCGAGCTGCTGTGGCCGTTCTCGAATCCGCCGCCGCTCGAAGGCGAGGGCGACGTAATCCCGGCGAAGTTCACCGGACACCGCGCCGGGAAGTCCGCGTACCGCGACTACCTCTCCTCGAAGTACGGACGCTACCTGATGACGTACTGCGGGATCCACGTCAACTTCTCCTTCGGCGAGCGTCTTCTCGCCGCGTCGGGCGCGGACAGGAACGCGCTCTATCTCCACGTCGCGTCCGAGTCCGTCGTCTGGGGCTGGATCGTCGTTGCGCTCACCGCGGCAAGCCCGCTCGTCGACATGTCGTTTCTCTCGCGCGGGCCAGGATCACGGCACCTCCGCTCTGACGTCTTCACGGGCTTCGCCTCCGTGCGCTGCGGCGATTTCGGATACTGGAACCACTTCGCCCCCGTCAACGACTACGCCGGCGTAAAGGCGTACGCCGATGCCATACGCGGGTATGTACGGCGCGGACTCATTGCCGCGCCGAGCGAACTCTACTATCCCGTGCGCCTCAAGCCGCGCGGCGCAAACAGACTCGAGACCCTTGAGGACGAGGGAATCGATCACCTGGAGCTAAGATGCGTCGACCTGAATCCGCTTTCGCACGGACTCGTCGACGCGCGCGACATAAGGTTCGTGCAGCTCTTTCTCCTATGGTGCGCGGCGCGTCCGCAGGCGCGTCTCACCGAGTCCGCGCAGGTCCAGGCCGTGCGCAACTTCAAGAACGCCGCGCGCTACGACCTGGAGCTCGCGAAGATAACGCTGCCGGACGGCGCGTCCGCGTCCGTGCGCGACACGGGGCTCAGGCTGCTCGACTCGATGGAGCGGTTCTTCGCGGACTTCCCGCGCGAAAAGGCGGTGGATGTGCTCGCTTTCGAGCGCCGGAAGCTTGAGAATCCGGAATGCCGCTACGCGGCGCAGGTCTTCGAGCGCTTCGGAGGAACGTTTGCGGAAAAGGGGCTGGCGCTCGCCCGGAAGCTGACGGAGGACGCCAATGTGTGAGCTTCTCGGATTTTCATCGAGGCGGCGCAGAAACGTCACGCCCATCCTGAAAGATTTCTTCTCACACGCCGAGCGGCATCCGCACGGATGGGGCCTCGCGCACTTCGACGGCGCGTCCGCTCCGCAGATCGAGAAGGAGCCGACGAAGGCGACGGAGAGCGAGACGCTGCGCCGCATCCTCGGCGAAGGCGTGGAGGCGCAAACGATACTCGGGCACATCCGCCTCGCGACGGTCGGGACGATAGAATACGCGAACTGCCATCCGTTCTCCGAGGCGGACAACACCGGCCGCGTCTGGACGCTCGTCCACAACGGGACGATTTTCTCGGGCGCGGCGCTTAACGGATATCTCGGAGTGCAGTTCGGCGAGACCGACTCGGAGCGCGTCCTCCTGCATTTCGTCGCACGCATCAACCGCCGTCAGATCAGGCTGGGGCGTCCGCTAGACGAGAAGGAGCGGTTCGACGTCCTCGCCTCCGCGATTGCGGCCCTTGCGAGGGGGAACAAGCTCAATCTGCTGATTTTCGACGGGGAGCTTATGTACGCGCACACAAACTTCCGCGGGGCGCTTCATTTCCTGGAAGACGAAGACTCGATCGCGTTCTCCACGCAGCCACTTTCCACCGGCGAATGGCGTCCGGTTCCGTTCACGCGCCTCGTCGCGGCGAAGGACGGGCGCATCGTCCGCGAAGGCGCACCGCACGGAAGCGAATACGTCTACAATCCCGAAGACTACCAGATGGTCTTCATGAACTACTCGAAGCTGTAGTCCTCGTCCGCGGCCGCCTGGATTTGATATAATCTGCGGCGATGAAGATTCTGTTTGTCTGCCACGGGAACATCTGCCGCAGTCCAATGGCCGAGTTCGTGATGAAGGACCTTCTCCGCAGGGCGGGGAGGGACGATGTCGTCGTCGAATCCGCCGCGCTCCACGAGGACGAGATCGGCAGCGACACGCACCGCGGGACCAGGGCCAAGCTGGACGAGGCAGGGATTCCGCATCCGCGCCGCGCGGCATGGCTCCTGACGGCCGGCAAGGCGGCGGAATACGACCTGATCATCGGGATGGACCGGTACAACATGTCCGACCTGAACCGCCTCGTCCACCCGGAGGACCGCGGCAAGCTCAGAAAGCTCCTTTCGTTCACAGGTTCGGACCGCGATGTCGCCGACCCGTGGTACACCGGCGATTTCGAAGAGACATACAGCGACGTTCTTGCCGGCTGCCTGGCGCTTCTGAAGCAGCTTCCGCGCAAGGGCGCCTCGGCCGAATAGGAATTTCCTATCCGCGGCCAACAGAATTTCCGATTACCCGCCTGAACGCGCGGTAGTGTATACTTCTGCCTGTCAAACGACAGGAGGAAATACGATGAGCGACAGGCAGGAACTGAACCGCAACCTTGCGCAGATGCTCAAGGGCGGAGTGATCATGGACGTGACGACGCCTGAGCAGGCGAAGATCGCCGAGGCCGCCGGCGCGTGCGCGGTGATGGCACTCGAGCGCATCCCCGCAGACATCCGCGCGGCTGGCGGCGTCTCGCGCATGAGCGACCCCGCGATGATCAAGGGCATTCAGGACGCAGTCTCCATCCCCGTAATGGCGAAGTGCCGCATCGGACACATCGCCGAGGCGCGCATTCTCGAGGCGATCGAGATCGACTACATCGACGAGTCGGAGGTGCTTTCGCCGGCGGACGATGTCCGGCATATCGACAAGAACAAGTTCAATGTTCCGTTCGTCTGCGGCGCGCGCGATCTCGGCGAGGCACTGAGGCGCATCGGCGAAGGCGCGACGATGATCCGCACAAAGGGCGAGCCCGGCACGGGCGACGTCGTGCAGGCGGTGAGGCACATGCGCAAGATGCAGTCGGAGATACGCCGCGTCGCATCGCTGCGGGAGGACGAGCTCTACGAGGCGGCGAAGGAGCTCGCCGCGCCGCTCGACCTCGTGAAGTACGTGCACGACAACGGCAGGCTCCCGGTAGTCAACTTCGCCGCCGGCGGCGTCGCGACGCCTGCCGACGCCGCGCTCAGGATGGAGCTCGGCGCGGAGGGCGTGTTCGTCGGCTCCGGCATCT
>JAFRJH010000103.1 GCA_017432385.1 Kiritimatiellia bacterium | reverse complement strand
GGCGCGCACCTCCGCGCCTCCGCCGGTCAGCTCCAGCTCGTAGACGAGGTTGATCTCGGCATGGGGCTTCCCGTGCTGGAGGAAACTGTTCTCCACAACGCCGAGAAAGCGCCCGGTGGACGACTCGAGCCCCGTCTCCTCCCTCATCTCGCGCACAAGCGCCTCGCGCCCGGTCTCGCCGAACTCGATGTGTCCGCCGGGGAGATACGTGGACGCGCCGCCCTTTGCCCGGCACAGAAGGATCTTTCCGTCGCGCACGCACACGCCGCGCGCGATCGTCTCGATTCCCGCGAGTTCGTACTCCTCCACGTCAACGGGCCCCTTCGTAGACGACGGACGCGGACTCCAGGAACGGAATCGCGCCGAACTTGGTGATCTTGACAGACGCGGCCTGGACGCGGCCGTCGAGCATGCAGGCGTCGAAGACGACCTTCGCCGCGCGCTCGATCATCCGGCAGCGCGCCCATTCGAGCGCCGCGCATATCTTCTTCGCGAGCTTGGCGTAGTCGACGACGTCGTCCAGCGAGTCGGACTCCGACGCGCTCTCGTCGACATCCATCGAGACATCGACCCTGAGCCGCTGTATCTTCGTGCGCTCCTCCGGCCGCTCGCCGATTACGCAGTTGACCTCCAGCCCGTTCAGTTCAAGCTTCATTCCGCGTCTCCTTTCAACGATTCCTCCTGGCTTTCAAGAAACTCCTTCGCGAGCGAGAGTCCTTCGACCGACTCCAGCCCGCCGACCGCCTCGGCCAGCTCGGTGCGCGATATCGCGTACTCCGCCCCTCCGCGCCGGTGGCTGAACACGAGCTCGAAATCGCCCGGATAGTTGAACAGCCCCAGAACGAGCTCCGGTATGCTGCCCATGGGCGGAAGGTCGATGTGATCGGCTCGGAAACGGTACCTGAGCTCCGTGCCGACGCCCTTCTCGCTCTTCAGCGAGAACCCGCCGCCGCACTCCTCGCATATCTGCTTCAGTATCGGGAGGCCCAAACCGACCTTGCGCGCGTCGTGCTTGCCGGGCTCGGTGTAGAACGGATCGAACGCGCGGCGCTGCGTCGCCTCGTCCATGCCCTTGCCGTTGTCGGTTATCGCAACGGATATCATGCCGCCGTCCTCGACGAGCGACAGACCGATCCTCGAGGCTCCAGCCTCGATCGAGTTCTGCGCCGTGTCGGCTATAACGTCCGCTATGCTCGCGTGCATGCCCCTATTATATCAAAAACGAACCGCGTTTGGAACGCGCACGGATCCGGGGGTGCACCGAGTCTTTTTTGCAAAAAGTTCAGATGTGGGCTTGATTTCCGCCGACACCGTGCGTGAGGTCGTCGGGCTGCACTACGACTCCTTCCGCGACTTCCCGATGAGCGAAAGCCGCGCGAAGGAAGACTCCCTGGTGGTTGCTACATGTCCAGCGACGCCTTGAAGAAACGCGCACTAGACACCGGAACGCTGTAGAGGCCGTCGGCGATCTTCGTCGTCACAAGGGAACTGTACGTACCGTTGGCGGTCTCGCTGCCAAGTATCGTGACCGTACCGCCGGTTGCGCCCGTCACGCCGATCTCCACCGTATCCGGCTTGACGGCTATTCCTGTAATCGCGATTTCCGTCTGTCCGCCCCAGCTCGTCCCGTCCCATGTGTATGTGACGCCCTGGACGACAATCCGTTCGCCTATAGGATTCGACCCCATGTTGATCCTCGCCGTGCATTCCGCAAGCGTCATGTCGCCCGGGAATTTCAGCACTGTCGCTCCGCTCGTCCAGAACGAACCCGCGAACACCAACTGGCTGCCGGCGAGGGCCGACAAGTCCAAGGTGCCGCCCTGCACGTTCAACGAGGCTCCCGTGATCGTGAAACTGCCGGAAGGCTTTTGCGAATCGACCACCGTAACGGTTGCAGGCCACCATCCGCCCGTCACGTTCACGTTGCCGCCGCAAAGGTCAATCGTAAGCTCTTTGCCGACCGTTCCGGAAATCTCCGCATCATTGCCGACGACGATCGTGTCGCCGTTCTTCGCCGCGGCATACGCATCCGCCCAGCTGTCGTAGCCCGACTCGCCGATGTAGAACATCTTGTCGCCCGACGGCGGGTCCGGCGGGTCTACGGGCTCTGTCAGCGTGTACGTCGCGGATGCGACGGCGCTCGCGTTCATCCCGTCCGCAAAGGCGCGGGCCTTCACCGTCGTCGTTGCGGAAAGCGTGATCGGCGCCGTGTATTCAGCGCTCTCCGTGGTCGGGTCGCTGCCGTCGAGCGTGTAGCGGATCGTCGCGCCGGCGGTAGCGCAAGCGAGCGTCACGTTGGTCGACGGATAGAAGTTGCAGGAAGCGGGGCTGAGAACCGGCGTCGCGACCGTCGGAAGTGGCGCGGGACCGCCCGCAAGCGCCGCGGCAAGTACGCCGCGGAAATGCGGCGAGAGCCACACCTCGTGATATTCCGCGGAAGGATGTCCGAACGACGTCTCGCCGGGGACTATCACCGAGGGGCAGTCGCGCGTGTATCGCTGCGCGAAGGACCCTTCCGCCGTCGGATTGTCGGCGATGTGGTGGAAGTCGAGCGGGTCGTTCGTGTCCTCGGTGAGCCAGTCGTAGAACGCGACGCCGCGCTGAGCCGCGACTGCGCGGAGCGTCTCGTTTGCGCGGACATGCGCCTCCGTGACAACGTTGTAGTAGTAGAGACTTCCGACAAGGACGAGCTTCGCGTTCGGCGCCTGAGCCTGGACGACGTCGATGGCCTTGTTCATGTAGGCGGCAAGCGTCTCCTTGCCGTCGGCCAGAGTGTCGGTCGGATCGCCGGCATCGGCGGCATTGCGAACCTGTCCCCAGTCGTTCACCGAGCCGAAGATCGTGACGACGTCGACGTCGGACGGAAGCGGATTCGCCAGCAGGCGCTGGTAGAAGCACTTGCCGCCGTCAACGTTGTACTTGTTCTTGTAGCCCGTGCTGCCCACTCCGTTTGTGTAGACAAGCTGGATGCCCGTATCGCCGGCGACGAAATTGTAGTAGTAGTTGCCGATTCCGGGAGCGAGCGTCGGATCGGTCAGCGAATCGCCAACCACCGCCCACTTGTAGCCCGACCAGTCGGGACGCACTTCGTCGGTCGTCGTAAACGTTCCGCTCGCCTCGCAGCCCATGACGGTCGCGGCGTTGTTGGAAACGGAAAGCGAATAGCTGTAGGTCGTGTTCAGAGAAAGTCCCTCGAGTTCATAAAGGAACTCACCGGCGTTGCCGGAATAGATCTTGACCGGAGCGCCGAGATGGTCCGCGTCGGATCCGTACGCGAGATAGACGTCGCATGAACTCGCGCCTGTACCGACGGAAACGACCGAGCCGGAGAACTCGGCGGACGCGCCCCACGGCTTGACCTTGAGGCCACTCAGCACAGGCGGATAGGCATCGCCGCTCGTCCTACCGACAGCCTCGATTTCGGCGTAGTAGTTTGCAAACGCCTCGACCGATCCGGAGACGAACTTCAGGGCGACCACGTCAAGAGCGAGATAGCCGAGCCCGGGATCGCTGAGAAGCGCATACTGGGCGCCATTGGCACTGGCGTTGCCAGACCGGGTGATGCTCACGCCGAGCGAGACCCATTCGGACGATCCGGACGTCTGGACCAGAATGTCCTTGACGCTGATGCCCGCATAGATTTCAGAAGTCCAGAGAGAAGAGAAGCGGATTTTCTCAATCACCTTCGGCTCGCTGAAATTCCACACGAGCTCCGCGTCAGGACAAAGTCCGACGATCTCCGTGGAAGCCGCAGTCGCAGACACCGCCCCGTCGGTCAGCTTCGAAAGGTCCTTGCTCGCCGCAAACGAAATCTTGCTCGAGTCTGTAGCCACAGCAGTCAAACCTGCGAGAATGTTGTTTTCCAGGCCCGTCCAAGTAGATGGATCATAGTCGCCCGTCGTCCAGGTGCGCGCGGATTCGCCCGACGGAGGGTCGTCCGGCGGATCATCAGGCGGTGGATCGTCCGGCGGCGGATCGTCGGGAATTTCGCCGCCCGGGGCGATCGCCTCGATCTCGGCATAGTAGTTCGCGACGGCGGACTCCGGCGCACCGAAAACGATCTTCAGGCCCGAGACGTTCTGCGCGAGATAGCCGAGCGCATCGTCCTCCAGCGTCGCCTCGAGCGACCCCGTCGTGATCGACGCAACGCCCGTCCTGTGCGAGTTGGGCACGCCCAGCGCGACCCAGTCGCCGCCCTGGCGAACGTAGACGTCCTTGACCGTGATGGCGTCGAAGGATGTCGTGGCCCAGCGCGTGGAGATGCGGATCTTCCCGATCGTCCTGGGCGAGGAGAATGTCCATATGGCGGCCGCGTCCTCCTGGAACCCGACGACCTCCGTCTGCGAGCCGGCACCGGTGCTGCTCGAGATGTCCACAGGGATCTTGCCGTCGGTCAGCTTGGCCATGTCCTTGGTGCAGATGTACGAGAGCCCCCCCGAGTACGAAGCCGTCGCGTCCGCGAGCATATTCTCCCCGAGCGGCGCCCACGTCGAGGGCTCGTAGGCCCCGTTCGTCCACTGCGGATTCGGCTCCTGCGCAGGGGCCTCGCCGAGCGTGTAGGTCGCGAAGACGATGTCGCTCGCCTCCTTGTTCGCGGCGAAGGCGCGGGCCTTCACCGTCGTCGTGGCGGAGAGCGCGATCGGCGCCGAATAGGCCGCGCTTGACGCGGTCGGCTCGCTGCCGTCGAGCGTGTAGCGGATCGTCGCGCCGGAGGTCGCGCAGGCGATCGTCACATTCGTCGTCGGCGAGAAGTAGCAGGACGCCGGCAGCAGCACTGGATCCGCGACCTTCACTGACGAAGACGCGTCCTCGACCGCCTGCGGCGCGACGGGCGACATCGGGAGCCCCGCCTCGTTGTAGAGGTTCAGACGCTGGCCATCCTCCAGATCGGTCTCGCGCGTGATGCACCAATAGCCGTAGTGGAACTGCGTCGGTGTCGCGACGCCATCCGCGCGCAGGACGATCGTCTCGCCCTCGACGGTCGCTACGGCGTCTTTCCAGACGTTGTCGCTGCCGCAGATTGCAAAACCGCGGATAGTGTCTGTGCCCTTCTTGACCCATTGGCTCAACGCGACCGACGAAGCCGGCTTCACCCGGCCGGCCGTGAGCCCCTTCGCCGTGCCCGATTTGAAGAAGATGCGGACGGACCCGTCTGCCTCACGCACCGCGCGGGTGTAGACCGGACCCTCCGCCTGAAGCGACGGCTCACCGTAGATGTCCCTCCGTGCGAAAAGCGACAGCCGGCGGCCGATGAAATTCTTGTCTGCCGGATGGAGGTCATTTACGCCCATGCAGGGCACGCAGTCCACGGTGGTGACAAGGCCGTGCGTGCCCGCGTCAGAGACGTCCCAGAGCCGTTGCGCCTCGCGGACGCGGACGTAGTTGTGGCCGACATTGTCCTCGGTTGGATTCGGATACTGATCCAGACCGACCGTCCCCGCGGAAGCGCTATAGCCGGGCGTGGCGATCTGCACAGCGTAGAACGGCAGGTCGCCGTTCTCTCCCCAGCGGTCGCGGCGATCCTTCACGAGGACATCCATAAGCTGCTTGTATTCGTCCGCCTGTCGCTGGGCGTCCGAGCAGCCCTGGTACCAGAGGACGGCGCGGAACTTGGCACGGAGGATCGGCGCCATCATGTTGTTCCAGAACCAGCCGTCAGAAGACCCTGTGTAGCCATTCGAAGGAATGCCGTCCGCAATGAGGACCGACGGGGCGATCCACTCGCGGATGGCCGTGCCGCCGGACGAGGCATGGATGATGCCAATCGGGATGTCCTGCCCCTTCTCCGCGTTCGCTCTGCGGATATAGTGGGCGAAGTTGAGCGCGACGCTGCTGACGAAGTTGCGGTCATCCCCCGTTGCAGGCGACCAGGCGTGTCCTTCGCCATAGTATTTGACCGCGTCGTTGACGGCCTTGATGGGCGGCAGGTCAAAGAGCTGCTCGCCGGAGGTCGCGTTCTCGGCGCTACGCGCAATGCGGATGAAGCGGATACCGTCGTCGTCACGGCAGAAATCCTTGATCGACTGGGGCTCCTCGAAATTCGCCTTGTTCTTGTCCTCGAGGCGGCGGTCCATGTTGCTCTGTCCGGACGCGAGGAACACGTCGCCGACGAGGATGTCGGAAAGCGCGATGGACTCGTTCGCATCGTCGGTGATCGTCAGCGTCTGCGGCGTCGCCGAGAGCGCGAACGGCTGCGCGAACGTCGTCTCCCAGAAGCCGTCGGCTCCGGTCGTGGCGTTCGCCGTCTGCCCGGCGAACGAGACGGTCACGCTGCGGCCTGCCGCGTCCTTGCCCCAGACGGTGATCTTCTTTCCGCGCTGGAGGACCATGTGGTCCTGCCAGTAGGCGGAGACCGCGAGGTCTCCCGCCGCCGCAAAGCCCGCCGCCAGAGCGCCGAGCGCCATCGCCAACATTGTCTTGAGCTTCATGTTTTCTCCTCGTTTCCCGTGTGTGATCACTGCATCACCAGCGTCACGATGATTATACAACAGCACCCTCGTCAAAGAAAACCCCTCCAACTGGAGGGGGGGATGGCGCGCCTCGTCAGGCGCAACCGAGGACGAATCGAACCGAGAAAAACCAGCGCTATGTACGGCTCAAACGCTCACCGTTCCGGCAGCCTGCAGCAACGCCTTCAGATATCCGTTTGCGAAAAGTCGGCCGAGCGTGAAGTAGCCGGGCGTCCCTTCCGGCGTGAGAACGCGGTCGTAGGCCATCTCCGGCACATGGTCGCCGCGAACGGGCACGTCGAGCTCAAGCTCGCGATAGACGCGCATCAGCGCGAACTGGTCCGTCGTCCCCTGGTCGTGGAAGAGCTCCGTGAAGTCCTCCTTCGTCCCCTCCACGTCGCGCACATGGATGAACGCAATTCTCTTTCCAAAATGCCTGGCGACGTCTTCGAGAGTTTCGATTTTTTGCCGCAAAGGACGCAGAGGACGCAAAGTCTTTGTGCTCTTTGCGTTCTTTGTGGCTAAAACCGTTCCCCGTTCCCCATTCCCCAACATCAACTTAAAATTCGCCTGACAGAAGGTAACCGCATTAGAGGGCGAGGGATAAAGCGCGTATGCGCGGTCGTATGCCTCTACGCTTCCAAAGATTCGCGCGTAGCCGCCGAGAGAGTTAAGGCAGGGATCGTCTGGATGGAGCGCCATCCTTACGCCGCACTTCTCCGCCGTCGGCATCACGGACTTGATGAAATACTCGTAATTCGCCCAGACTTGATCGGCAGTCAATTTCAGGACTTCGGACTTAGGACTTCCGACTTCAGCACTGGAAGTCCGATGTCCGGAGTCTGAAGTCTTCTTCGTTTCCGCCAGCGAAAAATATGTCGCCTTCGCTCCGCCGCGACCTTCGCGAACTCCCGTCCTGGACCAGCCCTTCCCGACCATGAAGTTGTAGCAGAGGAGCTTTATCCCGAGCTTCCCCATCGACTCCAAAAGCTCGCGATAATGCGACAGCGCCTCTTCCCGTGAAATGTCGAATTTGTTTTTAACGCAGAGGCGCAGAGCCGCAGAGGTATATTTGCGTTCTTCGCGGCTCAACCCCAAGGAGGTGGAGCTTCCAGCTCCGCCGTTCGACATGGCGCACCGGGACGGTGCACCTCCTTGTTCTTTGCGGCTATCATACTCCTTAATCGGCGTCATGTCGAATGGATCGCCTTCAAGTCCGACGACATTCAACCCTTCAACCTTCAACCTTTCAACGATCGACCGCAAGGTCGAAAGCCGCCACGGATCGGACAGCCCCGTCAGGTCGGGATTCACCTTCACGACGACGTCCGTTATCCCCATCTGCGGACAGAGCTTCCACAGCGGGTGCGGCGTCGGGGGGACGAATTCGACTAGATCCATGGCACACTCCCTCAAGGAATCACCACCGAGCGCTCGGTCAAGAGGCACGGCGAGTCGTAGACAGGCACGCGGATGAAGGCGAGGCCGTCTTCGGTAACGGCCTGCCGGTCCTTCGGGAAGGCGTAGACGCGCCCGGAGAGGAGATCGACCCAGACCGGATCCCTGAGCGGCTCGCCCTTTGCGTAGAAGGCGACGGGGCGCGTCTCGAGCGAGTCGCCGGGCCTGGCGTAGTCGGGCGCGTACGCGCCGCCGCCGAGGTTTCCGGCCGCCTTGCCGACGCGCTTCATCCGGTCCGCGCACTGCCAGAACGCGAAGAGCCGCGCGCCGTCCGCCCTACGGTATTCGTATGTCGCGAGCGTCGCGTCGTTGGCGAAAAACGTCGAGTCCGCAACGCGTGCAAGGGAATCGTCGAACACGGACGCGACGTTGCCGACCGCGCCGTAGGCGAGCTTGACGGCGACGACCTTCTTCTTCGAATCGGCGCGGAGAAGCCCCTTGCGGTTGATCTCGCGTCCCTTGTGGTTGAAGTCGCAGATAGTGAAGACGCTCGACTCGACGTCGTGGCCGAGGTCGCCGAGCATCCGGCGCATGTCCCACTTCGCCTGGCTCACCTCGGTCCACGGCACCCACGAGAGCGCGAACCGCGTCGCCATCTCGCTCGGCGCGCCGTTCTCGCCCTGGCGCATTCTCGCAGACGGGTTGTACCTGGCGAGAACCGCCTTGAGCGCCTCTACGTTCGCGTAGGAGGTCTCGGGCGCGTCCTTGTAGCCGTGGTAGACGATCCAGTCGAAGAGCTTCACGTCCTCGCCCATCGCCGCCAGGCACTTGTCGAGGTACTCCGGCGAGGAGACGCCGAGGGAAAGCCCCGCGAGGCGCGCGTCGGGGATGTTGCGGCGGATTGCCTTCGCCGTGCGGACGTTGAACTCGGCGATGTCCTTCGGCGTCTTGCGGGCGCTCCCGTCCTCAGGCTTGTTGTCCGGTTCGTTCCACATCGCCCAGTCGCGGACGCGTCCGGCGAAGTGGCGCGAGATGGCGTCCACCCACGCGTCCCACGCGGCCAGGGCTGACTCGCCCGTCGGAAAACCGCCCGAGAGGTCCCATCCGCCGCCGCCCTCGTAGACAGGGTTGCCGTAGTCCGTCTCAAGCAGGATCTCGAGCCCCTGCGCGCGCGCATAGTCGACGATGCGGTCCAGCCACGCGAAGTCGTACCTGCCCTTCTCGCGCTCGCACTTCGCCCAGCCAGCCTGGAGGCGGATCACCTTGATGCCGAGAGGCGCGATGTAGGACTTGTACTCCTCGAAGTCCGCGAAGTCGCGGTCGAGCGTCTCGCATCCGAGCGTCCAGTTTGACGAACGTATCTCGGACGCGCCGCGGCGGTGCACGACGCCGACCTCCTCCATGTCCACGTTGCGCGGCGAAAGCGATGCCGCGGCTGCCGCGGCTGCGATCAGGATGGAAAATGCCATGTCGATCCTCCCCGTCCTTTATACGCCCGCCGACGAAAGGAAGCCTCCGTCGACGGGGACTGTTATGCCGGTCACAAAGGAAGCCGCCGAATCGTCGAGAAGCCAGTCGACGCATCCGAGCAGATCCTCCGCCTCGCCGAAGCGTCCGGCGGGCGTATGATGCATCACCTGCTCGCCGCGCGGCGAAAGGCCTCCGTCAGGCGTCATCAGGTACTGCCTCGAGCGCTCGTTCACCATGAAGCCGGGCGCGATCGCGTTGACGCGCACCTTCGCCGGGGCCATGTACTGCGCAAAGAACATCGTCCAGTTCGCGATCGCCGCCTTGCTCATCGCATAGGGCGCGACGCGCGTGAGCGGACGGTACGTGTTCATCGAGGCGAAGTTGAGGACGGCGCCCCCGCCGGCCTTCGCCATCTGGAGCCCGAACACGCGGCTTGGGATCACGGTGCCGAGCGTGTTGATCTCGAGGACCGACTTGAACGCATCCATGTCGATGTCGAAAAAGCCGCGGTCTTTCGCGAAGTCCGCCGTCGGCGAGAAGTCCGCCTCGCTGAACCTGAGCCGCGTCGGCATGGCCTTCACGTTGTTGCCGCCGGCGCCGTTGACGAGAAAGCGGCAAGGGCCCCACTCGGCGGCGACGCGCCCGGCGATTTCGCCTATCGCCTTCTCGTCGGTGACGTCGGCGGGCTCGACGCGACAGACGCCGCCGGCGGACGCGATCTCGGCCGCGACCTTCTCCAGCTTCCCGCGCGTGCGCCCTATCAGGACGACATTCGCGCCCTTCTTCGCGAGATCGACGGCAATGGGCGCGCAGAGCGTCCCTCCCGCACCCGTCACGACGGCGACCTTGCCTTCGCAGTAGCTCATGACACCATTCCTTTCGCGTTTTTGTGGCAGATGTTCTCAAGAAGCGGCCTAAGCAGGGATTCGTCGTCCGGGAAGACGCCCTTCGCGACCTTCTCCGGGACCCACCTGCAGAGGACGCGGCGGAAGTAGTCGTGGCGCACGAGCGAGAGGAGCGAGCGGGAGTCCGTAGTCATGCCGACGAAGGTCGAGAGCACGCCGTACGCCGCGTTCTTCTCCAGCACGTCGCGAATGCCCTCCTCGTGGTCGCACCACCACCAGGCCGGGCCGAGCTGCACCTTGCCGGGGACTCCGTCCTCGGCAAAGGAGCCCGCGAGCACCACGAGCGAGGCGTGGGCTTCGGGATTGAGCGACAGCAGGATCGTCCGGGGCAACCCGCCGGGCCCTGCTTCCATTGCATTCAGGAACGCGGCGACCGCAGCCGGGTCGACAGGCGCGCGCATTCCGGCAAAGCCGCCGGCGGGACCAGCCGCCGCGCGGAGGCGCGCCGACGTCTCGCGCAGCGCGCCCATGTGAAGGAGCATTGTCCAGCCATGTGCCGCGGCATACGCCGCGACTGTTGCGAGTTGAGAGTTGTGAGTTGAGAGTTTGGCGACATCGTCAGCAGAAACATCGACTACGCGGCATCCAGCCGAGTCAAACTTTTCAAGTGCCTCGATAGAGATTTCGTCATCCGCGTTCAGTCGAAGCGAGGGAAGGACCTTGTAAGTTTTC
>JAFRJH010000102.1 GCA_017432385.1 Kiritimatiellia bacterium | reverse complement strand
CCCGCGTCTGCCGAGGAGTCCGCCGCCGCCCTTGCCGCCCGGCCCGGGGGCGGCGCCCTTGGCGTTGTCGCCTAGGTTGAGCGACACCTCCACGCCGTCCTTGGAGATCGTCGCCGTCTTCTTCACTGCGTCGGCGGAGGTGACCTTCCACCCGTTGCGAGTCTCGCCGACGGGCAGATAGTAGTGGCGCGGAATCTTGGGATCCGTGTTGTCGGTGAAACCGACCATCGTCACCCCCCCGGCCTCGATGTTGATGACGCTGAAGCCGACCGCCTTCTGGAGCTGCTGCTGGTCGAGCGTGAGCTCCTGCTGCGCCGCAGCCTCGGCCTGGCCCTTCTGCATCTCGCCCGGCGGCTTGGTAGGATCAAATCCGATGGGCGGCTGGCCGAACGGCTGGCGGTCGATTATCGACTGGTAACGCTCAAACGGCTGCTTTTCGGCGAAAAGCGCGAACGAGACCAAGACGGCTGATATGGAGCATGCTATTCTCACTTGCCTCATATTATAGCATATTCGCCGTGTGACTTGTGGTGACACTTCAATTTTGGCTAAAGCCGCGCGCGGTTGACGAAATAGACCGCTCCGACCATGCACAGGAACGCCCAGAGGTAGTCCCAGCGCCAGCGCTCGCCCATGAACAGCATCATGAACGGCACGAACACGCATACGGTCACCACCTCCTGGACGATCTTCAGCTGCGCGACGTTCAGGCCCGACTCCGCGCCCAGCCTGTTCGCGGGCACGGCGATGCAGTACTCCACGAGCGCTATGAGCCACGAGACGAGCACAATCGCCGCGAGCGGCCATGACGCGCCGCCCGGCTTCTGCAGCCTCAGGTGCCAGTACCAGGCGAACGTCATGAAGAGGTTGCTCGCGACGAGCATCCCGACCGCGAGAACCACGCCCCAGGGCCTGACGGCGCCTATCGTTCCATCCATGGCTTGGCACCGCGCCGATTAGTCGAACCCGAGGACGTTGCGCATGGTGTAGAGCCCGCTCTTCGCGCCCTTCGCCCACTCCAGCGCCTTCACCGCGCCCGCCGCGAACGCCTCGCGGCTCTGCGCCTTGTGCGTGATCTCCACGCGCTCGACGTCGCCCGCGAACATGACCGTGTGGTCGCCGACCACCGACCCGCCGCGCAGCGCGTGCACCGCAATCTCGCCGACGGGACGCTCCCCGACGTCGCCCTTCCTGCCGTATATGGCGTTTTCGTCGAAATCGACGCCTCTTCCGGCGGCGGCGGACTTCGCGAGCATCAGCGCAGTCCCCGACGGAGCGTCCTTCTTGTGGCGGTGATGCATCTCCGTCACCTCTATGTCGTACTCCGGTCCGAGCGTCGCCGCCGCCTTCCTGACGAGCTCGAGGAGGAGGTTCACGCCGAGCGAGTAGTTGCCGCTCTGCACGACCGGTATCTTCCCGGCCGCGGCGTCGACCGCCTTCTGCTCCTCGGCCGTCAGCCCGGTCGTGCCGATCACGTAGGGGATGCCCTGATCCGCGGCCCTGGCGACGGACGCGGGAACGGCCGCGTGCCACGAGAAGTCGATGACGCCCTCCGTCCCGTCCTTCCACGTCTTCTCGTACCCCTCGGCGACGTCCACCTTGGAGACGACCTCGTGTCCGTTCGCCTCCGCAAGCGCGCAAAGCATCCTGCCCATGCGCCCGGCGGCGCCGACTATTGCGATCTTCATGCCAGTTCTCCTATAAGTGTCTGCGGATGAGCCGCAGTGATCCTTACCTTCACCAAATCGCCCACCCTCTCGCCGCCGTCACGGTCCCACACTACGATGCGGTTGCCGCCGTCGCGCCCGGACCAGCGCGACTCGTTGCGCTTCGACGGACCCTCGACCATCACCTCGCGCACCGTCCCGACGAGCCTCTCGTTGCGGCGCTGTCCGCGCACCTCCTGGTCGGCGAGCAGCACCTGGTTGCGGCGCTCCTTCTCGGACGTCGGGACGTCGTCGGGGAGCGCGGCGCTGCGGGTCCCGGGCCGCGGCGAGTACTTGAACACGAAAGAGTTGTCGAAGCCCGCCTCCTCCATAAGCGAGCGGGTCTCCTCGAAATCGGCCTCCGTCTCGCCCGGATAGCCCACGATGACGTCCGTCGTCACGGCAAACTCGGGATCGAGGGCACGGAGCCTGCGGACGGCATCCAGGTACTCCGCGCGCGTGTAGCGCCGGCCCATTGCGGCGAGGATGCGGTCGGAGCCGGACTGGACGGGTAGATGCAGATGGCGGCAGACCTTGCGCGAGTCGCGGTACACGGCGAGCAGCTCGTCAGTGCATCCCTTCGGATGCGCGCTGGTGAATCGGATCCGCTCCAGTCCGTCTATCCCGTCCAGGGCCCTCAGGAGCCGCGGGAACGCCTCGCCGCGCCAGCCGTCCTCCCATGCCTGGTTGCGGACGCCGTACCTGAGGACGCTCTGCCCGAGGAGGCACACCTCCTTCACCCCGCGCTCCACCAGGCAGCGCACCTCCGCAACGACATCCTCTGCTGGACGCGAGTATTCGTGTCCGCGCACGTCCGGGACGATGCAGTAGCTGCACCTGTTGTCGCACCCGAGAAGCACGGTGACGTAGCTCTGAACCGCGGCGAAGGTGCCGCCGCGCCCGGTCTCGGCATGCGCGTCCATCCCCTGCGGCACCATGTCGTCGCCGGTCTCCAGCACTGGATAGCGGCCCTCCCCGACGATCCGCGGGATCATCCAGAACGCGCGCGGCCCCACGGCGAAATGAAGCTTCGGGATGCGCTTGAACACGTCTGGCCCGAGGCGCTTGACGGCGCAGCCCATGAGACCGACGATCTTGCCGGCGGCTATGAGGTTGCCCGCCTTGCCCACGGCCTTCTCCTCGGCCTTCTGGCGGACCGTGCAGCTGTTGACGACGACGAGCTCGGCGTCCTCCTCGCGCTCGACGCGCACGTGCCCGGCGCGGACCAGCAGCGCCTCGACCGCCTCCGAGTCGCGCACGTTCATCTGGCATCCGTAGGTGTGTATCAGGAATTTCACGGAATTCATTTCCTGCGCAGGCAGGCAAGCGTCTCGAACCGGGCGGTGCGCGGAAACATGTTGAACCAGCGCACGGACTCTACGTCGTAGCCGCGGCAGATCGTCTTGAGGTCGCGAGTCATCGTCGCCGGGTCGCAGCTGACGTAGAAAATCCGCGCCGCGCCGCAGTCCGCCAGCCACGCCGGGACGTTCGGCTCCATGCCGCCGCGCGGGGGATCGACGACGACCGCCGTGCCGGGTCCGACCTTTATGCGCCTGAGGCTGCGCCCGACCTGCTCGGCGAAGAACTTCGCGGAAGCGAAACCCTGCGACTCGGCGTTGCGCCGGGCGAAGTCGACGGCCTGGCGGCCAGACTCCACGCCGACTAGGCGCGGCGGACGGCAGCACAGCCCGAACACGCCGACGCCGCAGTAGAGATCAACCATGTCGCCGCCGCAGCGCGCGTATTCGTCGACAACGGCCTTCACAAGCCTCTCTCCCACGACGGGGTTCACCTGGTAGAATCCGTCCGCCGGAACCTCGAAGACCTTCCCGCACGTCGTCTCCTTGACGACAACGCCATCCGGCGCGTCGCCTATCCACCACTTGACGCCGCTGCGCCCGCTCCAGCGCACGGTGATCTTCGCCTTGCGCGCCGTGTCCCTGCGGACCGCCTCCGGTCCCTGCGTCAGAAGCGTGAGGACGCCTCGCCTTATCTCGCCCAATGCCGCGTTGATCTCCGGCCTGGCGAGCGGGTCATTGGAGACGTCGACGATGTCGTGCGCAGGTTCGCGACGGTAGCCGATCACCCAGTCGCCCTTCTGGCGGGCGAAGTGGTAGACGACCTTGCTGCGGTAGTTCAGGGCAGGCGACGCGGACATTCCGGGATCCGCGGCGAAGCCGCCGACCGGTATGCGCGCACGGTCGAGGAACTCCCTCAGCTGAGACTCCTTCGCCCTGCACTCGCCATCGTAGCTGAGCGCCGAATACACCATGCCCGGCACGACCGGACCGGGCTCGACGCGGTCCGGGCTCGGCTCCACGACCTCCACGAGCCTGGCGCGGACGAAATGCCGCTTCTCCTCGACTATCTCCGCCTTCACGCTCTCGCCGGCAAACGCGCCGGGGACGAACACCACGCGTCCGTCGCCGAGCCTGCCAAGCCCGTCGCCGCCGTAGACGTTCTTCGCTATGTATACTGTCGAAACCATTTCGGGGCAGATTATACCATTTTGCCCCCGCTGGTGTCACCATGGAGTCTCGCGGGGAGACGCGGACGGACCGCGTTCACCTGCCGTCAGCAAGCGCGACGGCGGAACGGTCGGCGAGGACAAGCGGATAGTCGACAAGGGGAAGACCGGAGAAGACGGCCTCGCCGCCGGCCATGGAAGGCGCCGGGAGCTCGTACACGCCGCCGCGAAGCATGTCGACGAGGACAGGCCGCGCAGGGGCAAGGCCGGACGGAACCGACACCGCTGCGTCAGTCCGCGCGGAATAGCACTTCCCCGTGTAGGAATACGAGAAGTCGAACGCCGCATAGTACACGAAGAGCGCGGACCCGTCCGCCGCGCGGAACGCCGTCGCGACCGCAGGGGCGCCGACGCCGGACGCGGAAGAGAGCGAGACCCGGACAGACGCGTCGCAGGACGCGGTCGCCAGCAGCGCGTTGTAGTTTCCGAACGCGAAGTAGGACATCTTCGGCCTGTACGTCCATCCGTCTAGAATCCCATGCTCCGCGGGATGCTTCTGGGTCGTCATCGACATCGAGTAGTGGCGGGAGATGTCCGCCGTCTGGTAGAACGAGCTTCTCGCGATTCCCGCCCGGCGGTCCGTCACGTAGCGCCTCAGCATCCACTTCGCCTGGTTCGCCTGGCTCTGCCAGCCCTCCTTGCAGACCCCCTTCGGATAGAGCCAGTGGCTTTCCGGGAACCAGCTCGGGAACCCAGACTCGCCCTGCCACAGCTCGACGTGGCGGCCGCCCTTCGAGTCGATGAACGCGCGCATGTCCCTGAGCACGGCGACGTAGTCGTCGGTGGACGCGTCCGCTATCTTCTGGTGGTGCCGGAGCCGCTCGGGAACGCAGCCGTAGGCGTGTCCGCAGAAGAAGTCTATCGCCTTCGCGCCGCCGATCTCGAAGAACCTCCGCTCCCATCCGTTCAGCGCGGGAGCCGCGGATGTGCCGCCGATCTTCGCGTCCGGGATCTCCCCGCGGATGACGCCGCCCGTCAGCTTCACGAGCTCAAGGTACTGTTCCGGATTCGGGTTTCCCGGACGCCAGAAGTTCTTGATGGTCGGCTCGTTCCATATCTCCCAGTGGGTCACCTTCCCCCTGTACCGCCTCGCGAGCTCGCGCACGTAGGAGCACCACGCGGCGCGGCACTCGGGGCCGTAGAGCGTCGGCACGCATCCGACGGCCGCCCCGGTGTAGCAGTTCGTCATGTAGAGCGTGTTGCCGAACGTGACGGAGAACCACGGGCGGATGCCTCGCTTAGCCAGGTTCTCCACGACGCCGTCCAGCACCGTGAAGTCGTAGACGCCCTTCCGCTTCTCGCAGCGGCTCCACATCGTCTGCACGCGGGCCCACTTGATTCCGTCCGCCGCAAGCATGTCGTAGGTGGGCTCCGGCTCGAAGAGCCCGCGGTCAAGCCCCTCGAAGCCGATCGAGGCGTTGGAGGAAACGGGCAGGTCGGACGACTTCGGCACCGCCAGCGTCCCGATCCGCCTCAGCCCCGCGATCGGCGCGTCGAACACCTTCGCCGCCGACATGCCGCAGTCGGGGACGCCCGGTCTCGCGCCCGACCCGGGAATTCTTTCGCCGAACCACTCCTCGTCCGCCGCCGGCGCCGCAAGGGAGAGCACGGCCGTAGAGACCATCATCACTGCCGTCCTGTACATCACGAATCTCCTGGTTCATTCGCCGCCGTGGCGGTAGGCGCCGCGCGGATTGTGGTCGGACTGGCGGGAATCGGACCCGCGACACCCTCATTAAAAGTGAGATGCTCTACCGACTGAGCTACAGTCCGTGAAAACGCGGGGTATTATATCTAATTCGACCGACTAAATCAAGCGCGGGGGTGGCTCGCGAGATACTCGTCCTTGAGACGCTCCACCGAGACGTGCGTATATATCTGCGTCGTGGACAGCGAAGAGTGCCCGAGCATCTCCTGGACGCTCCTCAGGTCAGCGCCGGCGTCGAGGAGGTGCGTCGCGAAGCTGTGCCGGAGCTTGTGGGGGGAGAGATCGGTCGGAAGGCCCGCCTCGGCGAGGTAGCGCTTCATCCTGCGCTCGACAAAGCGCGCGGTGAGCGGGCCGAACCTGTCGCTGAGGAACATGTCCGCCGACCCCGCCGAAAGCTCCGGCCGTTCACGCGGCAGCGCCTCCTTCATCTCGGCGATCGCCTTCAGCGCCCTTCCGCCAAGTATGACTAGCCTGTCCTTCGACCCCTTGCCGGTGACCACGACCGTGCCGCGCGAGAAGTCGACCTCGCCCCACTTCACCGATATCGCCTCGCTTATGCGGCATCCCGTCGAGTACAGGAACTCGAGGACCGCGGCGTCGCGCCTCGCGGGATATGCGCCGACGGCGCCAGCGAGGAGGTCTGCGGCGGGGCGGGCGAGGAGCCGGTCGACGTCGTCCACGGACAGGACCTTGGGGAGCGTCTTCGCCCTGCGCGGACCCTTGAGAGCCGAAAATGGGTTGTCGCGGACGGCCCCCTCGCGCTGCAGGTACCTGTAGAACGCGCGCAGGGCGGAGAGCTTCCTCCTCACCGTGGTCGCGGCGGCGGAGCCGCGGGCGAGCGCCGACAGGTAGGACCTCGCATCGCCGTCGCCGACCGCGCTCCACGCGAACGGCGGACGGGCCGCGGCGCCCCACCTGGACCAGGCGAACTGCGCAAGGTCCATGAGGTACCCCGAAACGGTGTTGGCGGAGGCGTTGCGCTCCGCCATGAGGTAGCGGAGGAATCCGGCGACGAGCGGATCCTCCGCCGCGCGCTGGCTAGGCGCGCTTTCCACGCGCGCCCCTGCCCTTCTTCGGCTTCTCCCCTTCGCTCCTGTCGGCGCCGATGCCCACCACCTCGGCGCTCTTGTCGCGGCTCGAGGGAATGTCCTTGAGGCCGAGGCCGACGGATTTTTCGGCGAAGCCGGGGATCTTGTCCTTGTAGGCGACGGCGACGCGGCGGAGCGCCATCACCTGGCGCGGACTGAGGGAATGCCTGTTCGCGTACTGCTCCGCGAGGCTCTGCACGAAGCCCTTGTCGTCGTAGACGCGCTTGCCCTTCTTCGCGGGCTCCCGCCACTCCGTCACGCCCTCCATGAGCTTGAGAAGCCCCGGCACGGCGGGATCGGTGGAATTTCCGGTGAACCCGCCCGGGACGAACTCGGCCAGCTTCCCCCGCACTGCGTCGCAGTCGTCGAGCGCGGCCGCATTCTCCCCGACCGCCTTCGCGAGGATCGAGAACTGCTTGGGCGAGAGCCCGCGGCCGCGGTCGAACTGCTCGCGCAGGCTCTTGAGGAACGGGTTCTTGAGCATGCCGCCGATGCGGTCCATCGTGTCGAAGCAGAACTTCACGAGGGCGTCGTCGGCCTTCTGCACGACCATCGACGCGCCCGCGCCGATTCCCGCCTCCCTCATCTTCTGCTCGGCGTCGGGTATCTGGTCGGCGTACATCGTCGCCATCTTGACGAGGAACTCGAGCTGCCGGGCGCTGAGGGGCTTGCCCTCGTCGCGCTGGCGGCGGACGCTCTCCACGAACGCCTTGTCGTCGTAGACGCGCTTGCCGACGGTCTTCGGCTCCTTCCACTTCCTGACCTGGTCGAGCAGCCCGAAGACGACGTCGAACTTGGCGGAATCCGGCGGAGGGTCCTTCGCGCCCTCGATGTCGCGCAGGAACTTGGCGTAGAACTCGCTGAGCATCGCGTCCATCGGCTCGCCCTTCTCCTCGACCTTGTCCAGCTCGGCCTCCATCTCGGCGGTGTATCCGACGTTGAAGAGCGAGTCCAGGCGCTTTGTTAGCCAGTCCGAGACGAGAATGCCGCGCTCGAGCGGGACGAGCTTGCGCTTTTCCGTCTTCGCGTACTCGCGCGCCTTGAGGGTCTCGATCGTCGCGGCGTACGTCGACGGACGCCCGACGCCGTTCTCCTCGAGCGCCTTGATCAGCGACGCCTCCGAATAGTGCGCGGGGCCCTTCGTCTGCTTCTCGTCGGCCAGCCACTTCGCCGCGTCCAGCAGCTCGCCCTTCGCGAGCTGCGGCAGGGCCGCGACCTCGTCGCTCTCCTCGTCCTCGTCGTCTCCGTCGGCCTTCTTCCTCTTGAGCGAGAGCTTCATCACCTTGAGAAAGCCCTCGAACTCCACCTCGGTCGCGCTCGCGGTGAACGAGTAGGAATGCATGAGCCCGCCCTTGCGCGCCTCAAGCACGACCGTCTTCACCGTCGTCTTCGCATCGGCCATCTGGCTGGCGACGAACCGCCTCCACACGAGGTCGTAGAGCTTGAGCTCCGCCGGCTCCAGCCCGGAGGCACCGGGCTCAAGGGCGACGTCCGTCGGGCGTATCGCCTCGTGCGCGCCCTGGGCGTCCGCCTTCGACTTGAACATGTTGGGCCTGGCGGGGTAGAATTCCTCCCCGTAGCTGCCGGTGATAAAGTCCTTCGCCGCCGCGCGGGCGACCTCGCTGACGTTCACGGAGTCGGTTCGCATGTACGTGATGCACCCGTGCTCGTACAGCGACTGCGCGAGCTTCATCGTCTTCCCCGGGGAGAACCCGAGCACGCTCGAGGCGGCCTGCTGCAGCGTCGACGTCGTGAACGGAGGAAGCGGGTGCCGCGTCTTCGGCTGCAGCTTGAGGTCGACGACCTCGAGCTCGGCGCCCGCGAGGTCGAGGAGTATGTTGTCGGCCGACTGACGGTCCTTGATCTCCGGCTTGCCGCCGTCGAACCTCGCGAGCTTCGCCACGAAAGCCCCCGGCGCCCCGCGTTTCCTCGCCTCGACGCCCATGAGGAAGTACGTCTCCGGCACGAAGGCGTCGATCTCGCGCTGGCGCTCCACGAGAAGGCGCAGCGCCACGGACTGCATGCGCCCGGCGCTGAGCGAACGGTTGTTGGCGCACTGGATGTGCTTCCAGAGGAGCGGGGAGACCTTGTAGCCGACGATGCGGTCCAGTATCCGGCGCGCCTGCTGCGCGTCGACGCGCGGCATGTCGATGTCACGGGGCTCGGCGACCGCCTTGAGGACGGCCGGTCTGGTGATCTCGTTGTAGGTGACGCGGTGGAACGGCTTGCCGGCAGCGACGGGCGAGAGCACCTCCTTCAGGTGCCACGCGATCGCCTCCCCCTCGCGGTCGGGATCGCTCGCGAGATACACTTCGTCGCTGGACTTGACCGCGGCCTTCAGCTCCGACACGACCTTGTCCTTGCCCTCGGAGACGACATACTTCGGGACAAAGCGCCACTTGCCGGCGCCGACCTCCTCGATGCGTATCGCCCCGCTCTCCTTCGGCAGGTCGCGTATGTGCCCTACCGAGCTCTTCACCGTGAAGTCCCCTCCAAGGTACTTGCCAATCGTCTTCGCCTTAGCCGGCGATTCCACTATCAGTAGTTTCTTACCCATCTGTTTCGATTCCCTCTCGTCTATTGTGCCTAAATATACAACTAGACGGGCGGGATGTCAAGTGCGAACATCGGAAGACGCGAGAAACCGCGACGGACCGGCGAACGCGTCCGACAGCGCCGCGGGGGGCGTTTCAGGCGCGGACCCACAGCGCGAGCTG
>JAFRJH010000101.1 GCA_017432385.1 Kiritimatiellia bacterium | reverse complement strand
TCGGCGCGACGGTGGTGAAGCTCGACATCCGCGCGAAGACGGGCGCGAGCGTGGTGGGGGTCGAGCGCGACGGCGAGCGCATCGCCAACATCGGGCCCGACTTCGAGTTCCGCGGGGGCGACGTCGTCCTCGCCATGGGGGAGGGCCCCCAGATTGCGGCCCTCAAGGACCTTCTGGAGGTGGTGTCGTGAGAAGGGCGGCGGCGGTCGTGGTTCTGTTCATGCTCGGCATCGGCGGGCAGTTCGCGCTGAACGCGACGCGCCCCGTGGACTCCCCCATGGCGGCCGAGGGCGCGCTTGCCGCGATCGGCGGGTTCCGCTCGCTCGCCGCGGAGGTGGTGTGGTTCCGGGCCGACCGGCTCCAGCGCGAAGGGCGCTACGTCGAGCTCGCGCAGCTCGCCTCGACGCTGACGTTCCTCGAGCCGCACACGCCGGAGGTGTGGAGCTTCGCGGCGTGGAACCTTGCGTACAACGTCTCCGTCATGATGCCGACTGAGGCCGACCGCTGGCGCTGGGTCCTGGCGTCGCTCAAGCTCCTCCGCGACGAGGGCCTCGCGCTCAACCCGAGCGAGCCGGAGCTCTACCGCGAGATTGCGTGGCTCTTCGAGATCAAGATCGGCGGTAATCTCGACACTGCCGCGCCCCTCTACCGCGCGAGGTGGAGGGAGATCGTGGAGGACGTCCGCGCGCGCGGTGCGTGGAAGGAGCTGGGGATGGATCCCGGGACGATGGCGGAGATCGAGCGCGAGTACGGGTTCTCCGACTGGACCGACCCCCTCCTCTCCGCCGTCTACTGGGCGCGCCTCGGGCTCGCCGCCGCGACGGAGAAGCTGGACCGCGCGTTCCTCTCAGAGATCATGAAGCAGAGCCTGACGATTCTGTCAAGGACGTCGAAGCCGGCACCGGGGCCGCGCCTGGGTCCGGCCGGCGCCGGGGACGCGGCGGGGAAAATGCTATAATACCAGAGACATGTCAGGCTTTGCACATCTACATCTCCACACTACGTACTCGCTTCTCGACGGCCAGTGCTCCATATCCGGGCTCGTCTCCAAGGTGAAGGCCTGCGGGATGACGGCGTGCGCGGTCACCGACCACGGCAACCTCTTCGCGCTCAAGGCGTTCTACGACGCGGCCAGGAAGGCGGGCGTGAAGCCCATCCTGGGCGTCGAGGCTTACGTCACCTCGACCGGCGACCACACGCTCCGCCACGAGTACTTCCAGCAGCACAGGGACGTGAAGGAGAAGCGCTTCCACCTCTGCCTCCACGCGAAGAACCTCGTCGGCTACCACAACCTTGTCCGCCTCATGTCCGAGGCGCACATCAACGGCTACTACTACAACGCGCGAATCGACCACGCGCTCCTCGAGAGGTACCACGAGGGGCTCCACTGCTCGTCGGCGTGCATTGCTGGCGAGATAGCCTACTACCTGGACGACAGCCTCAAGGGCGGCAACAACCCCGAGAAGGCGGAGGAGACCGCGCGCTGGTACCAGTCCGTGTTCGGAGACGACTACTCGCTCGAGGTCATGCTGCATCCGACGGAGAAGGCCGAGAGGACCCTGAGGGACCGCACGACCGGCGAGGTCATCGAGCAGATAACGCCGGAGGCGGTCGTCGAGATGAAGGAGCTGTTGGTCCGCCAGAAGAAGGTGGCGGAGCGCGTCATCGCGCTCGGAAGGAAACTCGGGATCCGCGTCATCGCGACGAACGACGTCCACTTCCTTGAGAAGGACGACGACGACTCGCACGACGTCCTTCTCGCGCTTTCGACGCAGGAGAAGCTCTCCAGCCCGAAGCGCATGATCTACACGGGGCAGGAGTACTTCAAGACCGAGGAGGAGATGCTTGCGCTCTTCCCGGACCACCCCGAGGTCGTCGCGGCCACGAAGGAGGTCGCGGACATGGTGGAGGAGTACGAGCTCAACTCCGACCCGATCATGCCGAAGTTCCCGATTCCCGCCGAATTCGGCGACGAGAAGGCGCTGATGGCGAAGTACGACGAGAAGACGCTCGCGGGGATGTATCCGGAGGGGCGCATCGAGAAGTTCGGCGGATACGAGAAGGCGATCCGCATCCAGTTCGAGGCGGAGTACCTCGCCTCGCTGGTGTGGGACGGCGCTAAGCGGCGCTGGGGCGATCCGCTGCCGCCGGATGTCGCCGAGCGCGTCCAGTTCGAGCTCGACACGATCCGGACGATGGGCTTCCCGGGCTACTTCCTGATCGTCCACGACTACATCGCGAACGCCCGGAAGATGGGTGTCTGGGTGGGGCCGGGCCGCGGCTCCGCGGCCGGCGCGGCAGTGGCGTACGCGCTCGGCATCACGAACGTAGACCCGATCAAGTACGACCTCCTCTTCGAGCGCTTCCTCAACCCCGACCGCATCTCCATGCCCGACATCGACGTCGACTTCGACGACGCGGGACGGGGCAAGGTGCTGGAGTTCGTGACGCGCAAGTACGGACAGGAGCACGTCGCGCACATCGTCACCTTCGGGCAGATGGCGGCGAAGTCGGTGATCAAGGACGTCGGCCGCGCCATGGCGTACCCGCTCGCCGAGACGAACAAGCTCGCCGCGCTCGTTCCCGACACGCCGAAGATCACCTTCAAGAAGGCGACGAGCCTCAAGGACAAGAACGGCAACCCGAACAAGGACTATTCGCCGGGGCTCGTCGAGGCGTTCAACTCCGAAGACCCGACCGTGCACCTCCTCATGGAGCGCGCAAGAAAGCTCGAGGGCGGCATGCGGCAGCCGGGCGTCCACGCCTGCGGCGTGATCATCTCCCGCGACCCGCTCATCGAGACCCTGCCGGTGATGCCGACGGACGGCGAGTCGCTCCTGACGACGCAGTACGACGGGCACTTCGTGGAGCCGGTGGGGCTCCTCAAGATGGACTTCCTCGGCCTCAAGACCCTCACCGTGGAGAAGGAGTGCGTCGCGATCCTGGGCCCGGACAACCCGCGCGTCCCCGAGACGCTGCGCGGCCCGGACGGGTGCCTGGACCCCGACAGGATACCCGACGACGACCGCGAGACGTACGAGCTCTTCGGCCGCGGCGAGACGACGGGCCTCTTCCAGTTCGAGTCGGACGGTATGAAGAAGCACCTGATGGCGCTCCAGCCGGAGCGCCTCACCGACCTCGTCGCCATGAACGCCCTGTACCGCCCGGGGCCCATGGCGTACATACCGGACTTCATCGACCGCAAGCAGGGCCGCAAGCCGGTCGTCTACGACCATCCGCTCATGGAGAGCCGCCTCAAGGACACGTACGGCATCACCGTCTACCAGGAGCAGGTGATGCTTCTCTCGCGCGACCTCGCCGGGTTCACGCGCGGCGAGTCTGACAAGCTCCGCAAGGCCATGGGCAAGAAGCTCATGGACATCATGGCGGCGCTCAAGGAGAAGTTCGTGAAGGGGTGCCTCGCAAATCCGAAGTTCCGCATCGGCGAATGGCAGGACGAGGGGAAGGCCAGGGCCCTCGTCGAGAAGATATGGAAGGACTGGGAGGCGTTCGCCTCGTACGCGTTCAACAAGTCCCACTCCGTCTGCTACGCCTGGATAGCCTACCAGACGGGCTATCTGAAGGCGCACTACCCGGCCGAGTTCATGTGCGCGCAGATATCATCCGAAATCGGCAACTTCGACAAGCTGCCCGGCTTTGTCGCCGAGGCCCAGGAAATGGGGCTGGAGCTGAAGCTGCCGGACGTCAACGAGTCCGGCGCGCGGTTCGTCCCGACGCCTGACGCGAAGGGCATCCGCTACGGGCTCGGAGGCATCAAGGGAGTGGGCGAGCTCGCGGCGGAGGCCGTTGTCGCGGAGCGCAGGGCGAACGGCCCGTACACTGGGTTCCTCGACTTCTGCATGCGGCTCGCGGGCTCGCCCGCGGTCAACAAGCGCGTCCTCGAGAACCTCACGCGCGCAGGCGCCTTCTCGACGCTCGAGCCCAACCGGGCCAAGCTCTTCAACAACATCGAGTTCGCCCTGAAGAAGGCGCAGCAGAAGGCGAAGGAGGAGGCGAGCGCCCAGGGCAACTTCTTCGACATAATGGCCGGCGGCGAGGAGAAGGCGGACGATTCGGAGCTCCGCGACACGCCGCCTTTCTCGCCCAACGAGGACCTGAAGAACGAACGCGACCTGATGGGCGTCTACGTCTCGGGACATCCGCTTCAGAGCTGCCGGCGCCTCATCTCCGAGGTGGGAACCTTCAAGGCGGGCACCCTGGCCGACCCGGAGACCGTGGACGCGCTCCTTGCGCCGCTGCCGGTCGAGGAAAGAAGGCAGAAGTCCAATCCAAACCTCTCTGACCCACGCGGGCTCAAGCATCTCGACGTGCGCATTGTCGGCACGCTCGCCTCCTGCTCGGTCAAGCTCCCGAAGCCGCGTCCGGACGGCACGGTCGGCGACAAGTGGGCGATTCTGCAGATCGACGACGGAACCGGCGTCGTGGACGCGTTCTGCTTCGGGAAGACGTGGAAGCAGTACAACGTCCATCCCGCGGGCGGCGAACTCGATCCGGGCTCGATAGAGAAGTGCGTCGACGGCCTCGTTGTCGCGTGCGGGGAGATATCGCACCGCATCAACTACGAGAAGGACGACCGGCAGGAGAAGCGCAACCCCGCCGTCGGCGACGTCAACTTCACCGTCCGCGAGGTCTATCCGGTGGACGATGCGCTCCTGAAGCTGTCGAACGGGCTGCGCGTGCGGTTCCAGTATGACGACCCGGACCTCAAGAGCAAGGTCGGGCGGCTTCGCGAGATCGCGGCGCGCAGTCCCGGAGCCTTCCCCGTGTTCGTCGAGCTGTTGTATTCCAACGGAACGGTCGTCGAGGTGGATCTCGGCGAGACGTGCCGCGTATCGCTTACCATGGGCTTCCTCTCCGAGCTCGCGAAGCTCGTCCCCCAGTCCGACACGTCCTACCGTCCGGACGGCAGGATATACCTCGAACCGCCGAGGCCGAGGCAATGGGAAAGACGGTAGGGACGCCCGGCCAGGGTTGATTTCGGCACGGTGGAAATGAGATAATATGCGTATGTCGCCTCACGCCATAGGCCTTTTCGCCGCGCTCTCCGCGGCCGGGTGCGCCGTCTTCACGGACGGGCGCCACGAGCTGTATTCCACCGAGACGTTCCGCGTCTCGCCGCAGAACGGCGTCTGGGACGACGAGTACGGCAGGACGGTTGACGCCGAGGGCTGCTCGTTCGAGTTCCGTGTCGTCCGCTACCGGGACGGGTTCGGCGTCAGGGCCCGCGTCTTCGACGACAGGGTCGTGACCGACGACTGCGCGCCGGGCTCGACGAGCTGCCCGAGCTGGGACGACGACAACCTCGAATGCTTCTTCGACGGAGACAACGACCGCTCCACCGACGCGCGCGCGGGACGCGGACTCGAGTACGGCGGCGAGTACACGATGGTCGCGAACGGCGCCACCCAGAGCGACTATTCCGGGCATCCCCGGAGCTTCGGCAGGCTCTGGAAAGGGAAGTCCTCCGTCCGCGCGCGCGACGGCGGCGGATTCGTGATCGACTACGACCTGTGGTTCTCCTGGCTGTGCATCGGACGGCGCTCCGCCCCGGCCGACGACGAGGACGTGACGTTCGGGTTCAACATATGCATCCACGACGACGACGACGGCGGGCGCAACGACCGCGCGCTGTACTGGAAGGGCAATCCGGCGCGACCGTACCGGGATGAAAGCAGGTTTGGAACGATAGTGCTCGAGGGAGTAAAATGAAAGGCAGGAAGATGAACCGCATTACGACAATCGCCGCGCTGGCCGCGCTGGCCTTCGCGGGATGCTCTGACGACGAGGCGAGGCGCTTCGGATACAAGGGCTCCGACCTGGAGGACAGCGAGCCCGTGTACTTCACCACCTCGCGCGGGGTGACTAACTATGTGCCGGCCCGTGTGCTCATGGTGTGCGAACGCTACGAGCTTACGGCCGACGAGCTGGCGCTCGCCGGAGCGGCAGGCGAGATCATGCCCGGAGAGGACCTCCGGGCTATACCGGACGGCTACGCGAAGGACGACGAGGGGCCGTGGTTCACCTACTGGACGAAGCCGTCCGAGCGCTTCGGGTTCAAGGGTGTCAACGGCTTCCTCTCCCACTTCAACGCCGACAAGGGCGTGTGGGAGACGGGCCAGGCCTATTTTTCCAGCTACTGGCCGAGCCAGGCCGAGGCCAAGGCGGCGCTCGCCGCGCTCAAGGAGGCGGTCGGCGCCTTCCGTCCGAAGAGATTCCACGTGTTCCAGGACAGCTGGGTCGCCGAATACGTCCGCCTGCGCGTGATGGCCGTCGTGGGGGAGAAGCCGGACGGCACATGGAGCTGCATGCTCGACGTCCAGGACAAGAACCGCGAGGGATGCGGCGCGTGGGAGCCCCCCGACGAGCAGCAGGTTCGCCTCGACCAGCACAACTACGCGAAGGCGCTCAAGGAGTGGAAGCTGCGGCTTCCCTCGATCATCGAGGAGAACCATGCCGCGGTCGAGAATGCGCGCGCCGCCGCGGGGCTTCCTGCCTGGCCCGGCGACATGAAGTGGGAGAAGACCGGGGACGGGCGCAACATAGCGATCCAGTTCGGCAGCTTCGAATTCAATCCGCCGGAAGACGGGGCGGCGGCCCTGGTCGACGGAATATGGGCCGGGAAGGTCGCGGAGGTGGAGAAGCTCTCCGGGGCGAAGTTCGCCGGCGAGAAGACCGTCCAGGAGATGGACGACGGCGTCGTTGTCTTCGCTGCATGGAAGGGCGGCCTCTACGACGTTAGGCTTGACATGGCCTTCCCGACGCGACAGCCGAAGATGCCCGAGGAGCCGTTGCCGGAGGGCGCGGAGCCGCCGCAGAAGGCCCCGGGCCAGTTCCGCGTCATCTGCATCGAGTCGATGCAGCCGGGGTTCGAGATCCCTCCGCGTCCACAGCCTCCGAAGAGGAAGTGAGGGGATTGCTGCAGATGCCCGAAAAGCCTTCGGACGACCCCTGCGCCGGCGGCGGCGCTAAACGGCGCGTTCTCGTCCTCGGCAGGGGCGCGAGCGGCGCGGCCGCGGCGAAGCTCGCCGGGTCCGAGGGGATGTCCGTCGACTTTGCGGACGGCTGCTCGCTTGTCGTCGCCAGCCCGGGCATCCGCGTCATGAGCGAACTGGAGTTCGGGTGCCGCGAGCTGAAGCGCCTCGGCGTGAAGATGCTCGCCGTCACCGGATCGAAGGGGAAGTCGAGCGTGGTGAAGCTCGTCGCGGACGCGCTCAATCTCGCGGGGATGCGCGCGACGCCGTGCGGAAACTACGGCCTCCCGGTCTCGGAACTTGCCAGCACCCTCCGATCCTCGCCAGACACCACCAATTGGGCCGTCGTCGAAGTCTCGTCGTTCATGCTGGAGACGACGAACCTGCCGCCGGGCACGTTCGAGGCCGTGGCGATACTCAACTTGCAGGAAGACCATCTCGATCGCCACGGTTCAGTTGAAGTCTACCACGCGCTGAAGCGGCGGCTGCTTTCGATGACGCGTCCAGAATGCGCGTTCGACATGTCGGTCTTTGAAGGGCATCGCATTCTCGAAAGCGTCTGCAAAGATGGCCCCGACGAGATTTATGCGGACTCCTACTTCGACAATCCCGTCCTTTCTCGCAATGCCCTTGCGGCGATACAGCTTCTCAATGCCGCAGGAGTCGACGACAAGACGATCCGCCGCGCGTTCCTCGCCTTCGAGCCGCTGCCGCACCGCATGCAGACCGTCGCCGAGATCGACGGCGTCCGGTATGTCGACGACTCCAAGGCGACGTCGATCGCGGCGCTTGTCGCCGGCGTGAAGATGGTTCCGAAGCCGTGGGTCTTTAGCTCCAGTCGAAACGTCCGCCTTATCGCCGGCGGACTCCCCAAGGGGGACGACCCAAAATCCGCAGTCCCCATCTTGACAGAGCGGGGCAAAAAAGTGTATCTTATAGGACAATGCGCGGAGGAGTTTCGCTCCGCCTGGTCCGACGCCGTCGACTGCGAGGTCTGCGGCACGATGGAGAGGGCGGTCGAGGCTGCGAAACGCGACGCGGAGAAGGGCGATACGGTGCTACTTTCGCCTGGAACCGCGAGTTTCGATCAGTTTAAAAGTTTCGGGGAACGCGGGGATGTCTTCGCGGAACTCGTAAAAAAAGAAGGAAAAAGCAAAACATGAAAAAGCTCGGTTTGATTCTCGGTGTCGCCGCCGTCGCGGCAGTTTCAGGGTGCCTCGACCCCTCGTACAGCCGGGGCCAGAAGGATGTCGACGAGGTCAAGCCAGCGCAGCCGGCGCCCGCGGCTCCCGTGGAGACCGTCAAGCCCGTCGAGGTCCAGCCCGTCGAGGTAAAGCCGATCGCCGTCGAAAAGCAGCGCTGCACCTGCGCCCCCGGCACGAAGCACGCCGAGCCGTGCGCCTGCGGCGCGGACGACTGCAAGTGCGTCGTCGAGGTTCCTGCGGCGAAGCCCGTCGCCGAGCCCGAGCCCGAGACGACGACCTACATCGTCCAGCGCGGCGACTACCTGGCGAAGATCTCGAAGAAGTACAACGTCACGATCGCGTCCATCCGCAGGCTCAACCCGCAGATCAAGAACGACGTGATCCGCATCGGGCAGAAGATCAAGCTCCCCGGCAAGATCGACGTCGGCGAGCAGAAGGTTCCCGAGGTCGCGAAGGCCGC
>JAFRJH010000100.1 GCA_017432385.1 Kiritimatiellia bacterium | reverse complement strand
CGCCGAGTGCCGCAGACAGGTCGCGAGGCTCGACGGGATCCTCAAGGGCTTTCTGCAGGCGCTCAGGCCCTCGCGCCCGAATCTGATGCCTGGCTCCGTCGCCGAGCCGCTAAGGAACTGCCTCGAGGCGCTCAAGCCAGAGCTGGAGGACCGCCGCATCGCCGTGACGCTGGACATCCCTCGCGCCCTTCCGTCCGTCGCCATCGACAAGGCGCAGATGGAGCAGGTCTTCTTCAACATCCTGAAGAACGCGCTTGAGGCGATGAAGAACGGCGGCACGATAGAGATCGCGCTCGCGTCCGACGACAACGAGGTCAAGGTCGACGTGCGCGACTCCGGCGGCGGCATGACCCCGGAGCAGGTGTCGCATCTCTTCGAGCCGTACCGCACGTCGAAGAGCCACGGGAACGGACTCGGCCTCATGATATCCGCGAGAATAGTCCGAGACCACGGCGGCACGATCGGCGCGACATCGGCGCCGGGAGAGGGCACGACATTCGCGATAAGGCTGCCGAGAATCGAAAAACGCATCCGGGCTCTGAAGAATGGCTAGGGCGAAGATACTGATAGTCGACGACGAGAAGCCGACGCGCGACGTGATGGCGCGTCTGCTCTCCGGCAAATACGAATGCCTGACGGCGCCCGACGCGGAGCAGGCGGTCGCGGCGCTCGAGGCCAACCCGGACGTCGCGCTCCTTGTCACGGACTACAAGATGCCGGGCGACAACGGAATCGAGCTCGTGAAGAAGGCGAAGAAGCTCCGGCCCGGCATCGCCTGCATCCTCGTAACCGCGTTCGGGGAGATCGACCTCGCAGTCGCCGCGATGAAGGACGGCGCCGACGACTTCCTCACGAAGCCGATAACGGACTTCGACCAGCTGGAGCTGAGAATCGCGCAGGCGCTGAAGACCAAGAACCTCGAGCGCAGGGTCGAGGAGCTGGAGGGCAGGCTCGGGGAGAAGACGGGGCTCGACGCGTTCACAGGCAACTCGGACGCGATGCGCCGGGTCTACACCCTCATCAGCAAGGTCGCGCCCACCGACGCCACGGTGCTCATCGAGGGCCCCAGCGGATCCGGCAAGGAGCTTGCCGCGCACGCGATACACAGGCTCTCGCGGCGCTCGGACGGTCCGTTCGTCGCCGTCGAGTGCTCGGCGTTCTCCGAAGAGCTCCTGAAGTCAGAGCTCTTCGGCTACGAACCCGGCACGTTCACCGGCGGGCTGAAAGAAGGCAAGAAAGGCTGTTTCGAGTCCGCCGCGGGCGGGACAATCTTCCTGGACGAGATAGGGGAGATCGACTCGGCCACGCAGATCGCCCTTCTCCGTACCCTTGAATCAAAGTCGGTGAGACGCATCGGCGGCGTTGCGGAGATTCCGGTCGACTTCCGCCTCGTCGCGGCGACAAACAGGAATCTTGCGCATCTCGTCGCCGAGGGGAAGTTCCGCGAGGACCTCTTCTACAGGCTGAACGTGATCGACATCCACCTCCCCGCGCTGAAGGACAGGCCGGGGGACATCGCCCTCCTCTCCGCGCGGTTCGTGCGCGAGTTCTCCGCCGCGAACGGCGGCGGGGTCACGGGAATCGACGCGGAGGCCATGAAGGCGCTCGAGGACTACGGCTGGCCGGGAAACGTCCGCCAGCTCAGGAACGTCATCGAGAAGATGGTCGTCCTCTCCGGGGGAGGGAGGCTGGGAATCGGCGACGTGCCTGTGGAGATAGTCCAGGCCTCGCGCCACGACGCACCCGCCGCGGCGGCGACACAGGCTCCGGCCGCCGGCTCCCCTGCGCCCGCGCCGACGGAGTCGCTTGCGGACGCGGAGAAGGCGAAGATCCTTTCAGTGCTTGAGGAATGCCGCGGGAACAAGTCGAAGGCCGCGGTCAGACTGGGCATATCACGGAGGACGCTTCACAGGAAAATCAACGAATGGGGGATGCGATGACACTATCAGCCATGCTGCTCGCCGTTTCGTTCCTGCCGTATTTCGAGGCCAGGAACACGATTGCCAACTACGTCTACGCACCTCCGGCGGAGGGCGCGGAGCAGGTGAAGTGCGAGCGCCCCGAGCTGCGCGCCGTCACGAAGTGCCCCGCCTGCGGGGGAACAGGCAAGCTCGCCCTTGAAGAGCCCAACTTCGGGCAGGCCAACGGCCGCATCGGCGGACCTAGGAAGACGACTGCGAAATGCAAGGTCTGCGACGGAAAGGGAAAGTTCGAGTCCTACATCCCGCCCGCGGACCTCACCGCCCAGGTCGCACGCGACCGCGAGCAGTTCGCATCGTCCCACCAGGGCAGGGGAGAGATCGCGGTAGGCCAGGCGTTCATACCCAACTCGGTCTACGGCGAGCTGGAAAAGAACCGCAAGCGCCTGAAGCTCATCGAGGAGGCCTACGGGAAGCCGTGCCCAAAATGCCAGTGGACCGGCATCGAGGCATGCAGGAAATGCCACGGCGAGGGCGTCGCCGACTGCCCAGAGGCCGACTGCAAGGGCGGCTGGCTCGTCACAAAGACGACCACCGAACGCTCCCACACCAGCTCCGGAGGATCGTTCAGGGGGAGCGGGGGGATGAGGAGCTCCGGCTCACGGCGCAGCTCCACGAAGCAGACCAACGTAAATGTGCAGATATGCCCGACGTGCGGCGGGGCGAAGAAGATCGCATGCCCCGAATGCAACGGACGCAGAGCCAGGCCATGCAAGGCCTGCAGCGGGCTGGGAACCAAGAGAAAGTCTGGAGGTTTGTGATGAGACGATTGCCGCTGTTGCCAGGCATAAAGGTCATCGAGAAGATCGGCGAGGGTGGAATGTCCACCGTATGGAAGGCCATGGACTTCAATAGGGGCGAGGAAGTCGCCGTCAAGATACTCAACAAGGAGCTGACCTCCAACGAAGAGGACATAAAGCTCTTCAAGTCGGAGGCCGACACAATGAAGATGATCGACCACCGGGGAATCGTCAAGTGCTACGAGGCGAGGCACTGGGAGGGGACGTGGTACTACATAATGGAGTATGTCGACGGATACAACTTCAGCGCCCTTCTCGCCCGAAAGCTCCACCTGCAGGAGGTGGACTGCCTGCTCATATGCGAATCGGTCGCGGACGCGCTTAACTACGCATGGAACGACCACGGCATCGTGCACTGCGACATAAAGCCCGAGAACATAATGATCAACACGGACGGCGTCATAAAGCTGACCGACCTCGGCATATCCCACCGCTTCGAGTCGAGAGAAGGCCCTCAGCAGG